>CANJOG010000435.1 GCA_947475475.1 Acetobacteraceae bacterium | reverse complement strand
GTCCAGCCCCGCCACCGAAAACCCGACCGGGTCCATCGCCGAGAGCGCCTCCAGTCCGCCAGCCGGATCATCCACCACTTCCAGCCGCCCCCAGATGGTCACCGCCACGTAATTCCAGGTCGGCACTGCCGGCCCCGCCGCATACCAACTCGGCGAGACATAGGCATGCGGCCCGCTGAACACCGCCATCGCCTCGGCACCCGCCGCGATCCCGGCGCATTGCCCATTCCCCGCCGCCAGATGCCCCCACAACTCCCACCCCTGCTCCGTCTCGCGCAGGTCAAAGGGAATATGCGTCGCCGCCATGCCCTGCGAGTCGGCACTCACCAGAATCCCAAACGGATTGCCCCGCACAATCGCGGCAATCCGCGCCCGGTCGGTCTCGGCAAAGAACGGCGATGGATGCATGACCTCACTCCAAGCACAGCGTCAGGACAACGTCCTTACAACAGAATGTCCCGCTGCCTACATGACTTCCACCCGTTTCTGCCGCAGAATTGCCGCGATCACACCCTTGGATAAGCGTCAGGCCAAGCTGGGATAATATCTGCCGGACTCACCCCTGCGGACACGACCCACGCCGACCCCGCAGCGCCACTTTCCAACCACAAGCAGCCTATTTCCCAGGAGTTCCCCCGATGCGGATTGCGCAAATCGCGCCCCTGCATGAAGCCGTCCCGCCGAAACTCTATGGCGGCACCGAGCGCGTTGTCTCGTGGCTGACCGAAGAGCTCGTCGCCATGGGCCATGACGTCACATTGTTCGCCAGCGGCGATTCCATCACCGAAGCCAAGCTCGAAGCCGTCTGGCCGCGCGCACTCCGCCTCGATCCCTCGATCCGCGATGCCAATGCCCCGCATGCCGTGCTGATGGAGACGGTACGTCAGCGCGCCGACGAGTTCGATGTGCTGCACTTCCATAACGACTACCAGCCCTTCTCGCTGTTCAGCCGCCAGAAGACGCCCTTCGTCACCACCCTGCACGGCCGTCTCGATCTCGGCGAACTCCAGCCAGTTTTCAACACCTTTCCAAAGGTGCCGGTGGTCTCGATCTCCAACAACCAGCGCCTGCCCATCCCGCAGGCTAATTACGTCGCCACCGTTTATCACGGCCTACCTGCCCAGCAGCTCACGCCGCAGCCGGTCAAGCAGTCCTACCTCGCCTTCCTCGGCCGCATCGCGCCGGAGAAATGCCCCGATCGCGCCATCCGTATCGCGCTCGCCGCCGGCCACAAGATCAAGATCGCTGCCAAAATCGATAAGGTGGACCAGCAGTATTTCGACACGGAAATCCGCCACCTGCTCGATGATCCGAATGTCGAAATGATCGGCGAGATCGGCGATGCCCAGAAGCCCGACTTCCTCTCCGGCGCCCATGCCCTGCTCATGCCGATCGACTGGCCAGAGCCCTTCGGCCTGGTAATGATCGAAGCCATGGCCTGCGGCACCCCGGTCATCGCCTATCCCTCCGGCTCGGTCCCCGAAGTGGTGGATGACGGCGTCACCGGCTTCATCGTCAAGAACGAAGCCGAAGCCGTCGCCGCCGCCAAACGCCTCGACAAGATCGACCGCGCCGGCGTCCGCGCCGGTTTCGAGCGCCGCTTCACCTCCCGCCGCATGGCCGAGGATTATCTGAAACTCTACAGCCAGCTCGCCACGCCTTCGATCTGAGCGGTGCGGCATGGCAACTGAAAAGGCCCCGGATCGCTCCGGGGCCTTTTTTGTCGGCGCCCAATCCGGACCAATACCTAACCGGCAAAAACAATCTTGCCTGCCGGGTTTTCCTGACGCACCTTATCCACAGTCCAGGACAAACGCCGTGGCCGCAAAGTGCTGCGCGCAAAACAAGGCAAGGAAACACAATGCCCGACGATCAGAGAGTCCCGCCGCCGGGCAGCGCCCGCAATCCCGACCTGACCTGGGACGACATCGCCGCCATCGATACTCATCCGCCGGCCGATTTCCTGCTCGCCGATAGCTACAAATATCTCGGCTCCGAGCCGCTCTCCACCGATCGCTACACCAGCCCCGAATTCTTCAAGCAGGAAGTCGAGAAGATGTGGCCGAACGTGTGGCAGCTCGCCGCGCGCGACGAAGAACTTCCCAATGCCGGCGACACGGTCGTCTATGAAAATGTCGGCCGCTCCTGGCTGATCACCCGCCAGAACGATGGCTCGGTGAAGGCCATGCAGAATGTCTGCCTGCATCGCGGCCGCAAGCTGCGCACCGAATCCGGCAAGGCCAGTTCCTTCTATTGCGGCTATCACGGCTTCAACTGGAATATCGATGGCTCGCTGCGCAACATCCCCTGCCGCTGGGATTTCCCGCATCTGACCAACGACAAGATGACGCTGCCGGAAGCCCAGGTCGGACATTGGCAAGGCTATATCTTCATCAAGGAAAACGAGGGCGGCCCCACGCTGGAGGAATTCCTCGCCCCCCTGCCGGCGCATTTCCAGCGCTGGACGCATGACAACAACTACACCGCCGTCTGGGCCGCGAAGGTGGTCAACGCCAACTGGAAGGCGACGGCGGAAGCCTTCATGGAATCCTTCCACCTGATCGCCACCCATCCGCAGCTTCTGCCCTTCTCGGCCGATAGCAGCACCAAATGCTACGTGCTCGGCGACCACGCCAATCTGATGGTCACCGCTTTCGGCTACCCCTCCACCCATCTCGGCAATGAACCGAAGGACCAGCAATGGGTGCTCGAACAATTCATCGCCAATAATGGCCGCGTCGCCCGCGGACTCGGCAAGATCGAGGTGCCCAAGGACCGCACCGCGCGCGAGGTGATGGGTGAGATCAACCGCAAGCGTTTCAGCGAGCAGGCCGGCGTCGATGGCAATCACTATTCCGACGCCGAGGTGATGGACGCGCTGACCTACAACGTCTTCCCCAATTGCGCGCCCTGGGGCGGCTTCATGCCCAACGTGCTCTATCGCTGGCGCCCCTGGCCGGACCAGGACCACACGCTGATGGAAGTGCGTCTGATGATGCG
>CANJOG010000434.1 GCA_947475475.1 Acetobacteraceae bacterium | reverse complement strand
GTCGCCATCCGTGGTGTCCGCCGCGATGCCAATGATCAGATCAAGGCGCTGGAGAAGAAGCACACGATCAGCGAGGATGACGCCCGCGACTGGACGGAGCAGATGCAGAAGCTCACGGATCAGTATATCAAGAAGATCGACGAGGCCTTCGCTGAGAAGGAAAGGGAGATTAAGCAGGTTTGACCCCCGGACCGGCGGCGGGCGCCAAGATCGTGTCCCCGGCTGACGCAGCCGAGGCGATCGCACGGCCGGAGCGGCGCGAAGGCGCTGCCTCCTGCCCCCCTGCGCATGTGGCGATCATCATGGATGGCAACGGCCGCTGGGCCGCGGCCCGCAGCCTGCCGCGCGTCGCCGGCCATCGCGCCGGTGCCCAGGCCGTCCGCCGCGTCATCGAGGCCTGTATCGACCAAGGCGTCACCTGGCTCACCATCTACGCCTTCAGCAGCGAAAACTGGCGCCGCCCGCAAGATGAAGTCAATGATCTCAAGGGTTTGCTTCGCCACTACCTCAAGCACGAAATCGCCGAACTCACCCGCGAGGGCGTCCGCCTGCGCGTCATCGGCGAGCCGGGCCGCTTCGAGGACGATATCCGCGCCGAGATCGAGGCCGCCCAGAAGCGCACTGCCGCCAATATCCGGCTCAACCTGACGATCGCCCTGTCCTATGGCGGCCGGGCCGAAATCGTCTCAGCGGCGCGGCGCATCGCCGAACTTGCCCGCGATGGCAAGATCGACCCCTCCGCCCTCGACGAGGACAGTTTCGCCACCTATCTCGACAGTTCCTATATGCCGGACCCCGATCTGGTGATCCGCACCAGTGGCGAGCAGCGCCTGTCGAATTTTCTGCTCTGGCAATCCGCCTATGCCGAGCTGGTGTTCCAGGACGTGCTCTGGCCCGACTACGGCCCGGCGCATCTGGCCGAAGCCCTGAAGGTGTATGCCAGGCGCGAACGCCGCTTCGGCGCACGCCCCTGACCGCCTCAGAACCCCTCCAGCTTAACCCGGCCCCTTCCAGCCAGGCATTCATGTCCGATCAGGCGCCCGCAGAGCTGGAAGCTCCGGCCAGTAACACGGCACCGCGCATGACCGGCAAGGGCCGCTGGGGCGACCTCGGCCTGCGTGCCGCGTCTGCCGTCATCCTCGCCCCGCTCGCACTCGCCGTCATCTGGATCGGCGGCACCCCATGGACTGTGGCACTGGTCCTTCTGGCCGGCGGGCTAATGCTGGAAATCCAGAAACTCTTCGACCTGCATGGACGCCGCACCTGGCCCGGTGCCGCGCTGGCCATGCTCGCTGTGTTGCTCGGCGGCGCCGGTCTCTGGATCGCGGCACTGTCCGTCCTCGCAATCGGCGCCGCCCTGTTGCGCGGGGGCATTGCACCGGACCGCAAGGGCCCCGCCTTCGGCCTCGCTTATATCGGCCTTGGCGCCCTCTCCCTGCTCTGGCTACGCGGCCGGCCCGAAGGCGATTGGGAGGTGCTGTTCATCATCCTGATCGTCTGGGCCAGCGATATCGGCGCCTATATGGCCGGACGCCTGATTGGCGGCCCCAAGCTCGCCCCCGCCATTTCTCCCGGCAAGACCTGGTCGGGTGCCGCCGGCGGGCTGGTTTGCGCAGCACTCGCCGGCTTTCTGATCGCCAGCGCCACTGGTGGCGCCGCGGGCAATGCCGCCCTGATCGCCGCCCTGCTCAGCATTGCCGGCCAGGCCGGCGACCTGCTGGAAAGCCAGCTCAAGCGCCGCGCCGGAGTCAAAGATTCCGGCCATCTCATCCCCGGCCATGGCGGCCTGTTCGACCGCCTCGACGCCGTCATCGCAGCCGCCCCGATGGCCGCCTTCTTCGCCCTGATCGCCCAGACTGGAGCCAGGCTTTGGCAGTAACGTCCAGCCCAACCACTTCCAACCTTGGCACTCCCCGCAGTATCACCGTGCTCGGCAGCACCGGCAGCGTCGGCGCCAGCACAGCCGACTTGCTGGCCGCCAATCCGGACCGTTATGCCGTCCATGCCCTGGTCGGCGGCCGTAAATCCGCCGAACTCGCCGCCCAGGCCATCGCGTTGCGCGCCCGCCTCGCCGTTATCGCAGACGAGACCGCCCTGCAGGACCTGCGCGCCCGTCTTGCCGGCACCGGAATCGAGGCCGCCGCCGGCCGCCAGGCCGTTCTGGAGGCTGCCGCCATCCCTGTGGACTGGACCATGGCCGCCATCACCGGCGCAGCCGGGCTGGAACCGACGCTCGCCGCCATCCGCCACGGCGGCGCCGTGGCGCTCGCCAACAAGGAAGCTCTGATCTGCGCCGGCGATGTCATGCTGCGCGCCGTCGCGGATGCCGGCGCCACGCTGCTGCCCGTCGATTCGGAGCACAATGCCATCTTCCAGGCGCTCGAATCGCATAACCGCGCCGAGCTGGAAAAAATCATCCTCACCGCCTCGGGGGGGCCCTTCCGCACCGCCACGCATGCCGAAATGGCCGCCGCCACACCAGAAGTCGCTCTCAAGCACCCGGTCTGGTCGATGGGAGCGAAGATTTCGATCGACTCGGCCACGATGATGAACAAGGGCCTGGAAGTGATCGAGGCCGCCCGCCTGTTTGGCCTCGCCGATGCCGAGATCGAGGTGCTGATCCACCCGCAATCCATCGTTCACGGCATGGTGTACTATCGCGACGGCAGCGTGCTGGCCCAGCTCGGCTCGCCCGACATGCGGGTGCCCATCGCCCATGCGCTTGCCTGGCCGGCTCGGATTCCCACCTCATCGCCCCGCCTGGATCTCGCCAGCGCCGCGCGACTGGAATTCTTCACCCCGGACCTGGACCACTTTCCCGCCCTGCGCCTCGCACGCGAGGTCTTGCGTGCGGGGGGTGCCGCCCCCACCATCTTCTCTGCTGCCAACGAAGTGGCCGTCGAGGCGTTCCTCAACCGGCGGATTGGCTTTCTCGATATTGTGGCTCTGGTCGAAAGTGTGCTCGGCCGCATGAATACCGGGCCGCTCGGCGATCTCGACGCCG
>CANJOG010000433.1 GCA_947475475.1 Acetobacteraceae bacterium | reverse complement strand
GCGAAGTCACGGTCCGCACTGACCTCGAAGCCGCCGGTCAGCAAGGTGCGGCGCAGGCGGCGCGGCAGGTGGAAATGCTCCAGCGGCAGGATGCCGCGCTGTTCGGGGTCGAGCCAGAACAGCTTGTCGCTGTCGCGCGTCTCGGCCATCGGGAACAGACCGGCGCGATAGGCGCGGATCATCAGTTCGGGGGTGATTGCGAAATTGCGGCGGGACACCGCGCCGCCTCAGCCCTGGGCGCCGCGGAGAGGGCCACCGCGGGGCGGGCCGCGCCGGCCGCGCAGGTAGTCCATGATCGTGGATTCGGTGAGGATTTGCGGCAATTCCACCCCGTCGCGGCCGGGTGGGTAATACAGGTAGAGCGGCACGCCTTCACGGCCATGGGCGCGCAGAAAATCGGAAATCGCGCGATCCTGGCGCGTCCAGTCGCCTTTGAGATAGGCGACGCGGCCGGACTCGAATTCCGCCCGCACGGCCTGTGCGGACAGGGCCACGCGCTCATTGACGATGCAGGTGACGCACCAGGACGCCGTCATGTTCACGAAAACCGGTTTGCTTGCGTCGCGCAATTCCCGCAGCCGGACGGGGGAGAATACCTCGGCGGCATCGGTATCGGCGGCGCGCGCCGGAGCGGGGGCCAGCGTGGCGATCACGGGCAGCAGCACCAGCGCGCCGAGCAGGCCGAGCGCGGTCGCGGCAACCGGCAGGGTGCGCGTGCCATGCGTGGTCTGGGCGACACGCCAGCACCAGGCGGCGAAGCCGAGCAACACCATGCCGCCACCGGCGACCAGCAGCCCGTCCGGGCCAACTTGCTGGGAGAGCACCCAGAGCAGCCAGACGGCCGTGCCATACATCGGGAAAGCCATGACCTGGCGCAGCCGCTCCATCCAGGCGCCGGGGCGCGGCAGGGTGCGGCCGATGGCGGGGACCAGGGCGATCAGCAGAGCGGGCGCGGCCAGTCCCAGACCCATGGCGAGGAAAACCGCGATGGCCAGAGGAAGCGGGGCGAGTAATGCGGCGGCCACGGCGCCGGCCATGAAAGGCGCGGTGCAGGGGGTGGCCACCACCACGGCCAGCAGGCCGGTGAAGAAACTCCCGAGATGCCCGCCGCGCGACGCCAGCGATTGCCCGGCCCCGGCAAGGCGCCCGCCAAGGACGAAAACGCCGGACAGGTTCAGCCCGATGGCGAAAATCATCCAGGCCATGACGGCGACAAAACCCGGCGACTGGAACTGGAACCCCCAGCCGCTGGCCGAGCCCGCCGCGCGGAAGCCGATCAGCGCCAGACCCAGGGCGGCGAAAGCGGCGAGAACACCAAGCGTGTAGGAGCCTGCCTCCAGCCGCACCGCGCGCCGGCTCGCCCCCGACATCCGCGCCAGCGCCACCGCCTTCATGGCGAGCACCGGAAACACACAGGGCATCGCATTGAGGATGAGACCCGCCAGGAAGGCGAGCACCAGGGACTGGATGATGCCGGCAATCCCCTCCGAGGCGGGCCGGATTTCCAGCGGGCCGGGGGAAGCGGCGATCTGCAATCCGGTGGTCCGCCCGCCGCCATCCTTGACGATGACCAGCCCCTGCAACGGCGCGCTGCGCGACGCGCCATCGGCTAAAGCGAGGCGCAGGACGAGCTTGCCAGGGGAGACGTCCAGCGTCTGCGGCGCGGCATTCTCGATCAGGCCGGAACTGGCCGGCGCGAACCAGGCGCTGCGGACGCCGTCCGGGCCAAGCCCCTCGCCCTCCAGCGTCAGCGTGCCATCCGGGGCAAAGCGCGCCGCGAAGGGCGATTGCATCGGCATCCAGGCATCGGCGCGGGTGAATTGCAGCGAATCCTGGCCCGAGGCGCCGGAGCCGGCCGGGATGGTCAGCTCGAATTTGCCATGCTCGGGCACGCAGAGCTTTTCGCAGGCGAGCCAGGTGGCTTCGGCCGAAATGCGCAGATCCTCGGTGCCAAGCCCGGGCGTGACGGTTACCGGCAGCAGGCGCTGGCCGGTATAGCCGTAGGTGACCAGCGGGCCTTCCTCGATGCGCATCGGGATGGGGAAGGCAAGCGGCCCGGCACTGGCGCCGTTGGACAGGCCGAGGCTGAGTTCAGGCGGCGCACCGGCATCGCCGGGGTTTTGCCAATAGCTGTGCCAGCCATCGGCCAGGCGGAGGCGCAGGCCGATGCGGAAGGGCACGCCGGGGCGGAAGCTGTCGGTCTCGGTGACGATGCTGACCTGGCTGCGGGGGCTCGCCACCACATTGGATTCGAGCGCGCGCACAGGGCCGGCGCCGGCCAGGAGGCCAGCGGCCAGGGCGACGGCCGGAAGCAGCGTGCGGGCAAGGCGGATGTGCGTGACCCCGGTATGACGGTTCGGCGGCGAAAATGGCCCCTGGGCGGCCTCCCTGCAATGGGAGAGCGAAACAGAGACGACTCCCCTCGCCGTGCATTCCCTGCGCGCCGATGATACCAGCCACGCATCATGACCTCGTCCTCCGATCTCGACCGCATCAGGCAAGCCGGGCTGGACCTGCCGGTCACCGAGGCGCTGCCCGGTGTGCTGGCCCGGCTGGCCGGCGGTGGCAATGCCGTGCTGGTTGCCCCGCCCGGTGCGGGCAAGACGACTTTGGTGCCGCTGGCGCTGCTCGATACGGACTGGCTTGGGGATCAGCGGATCGTGATGCTGGAACCGCGCCGTCTCGCCGCCCGTGCCGCGGCGACCCGCATGGCCAGCCTGCTCGGCGAGCGGGTTGGCCAGCGTGTGGGTTTCCGCACAAGGCTGGAATCCGCGGTGTCGGAGGCCACGCGCATCGAGGTGGTCACCGAAGGGCTGCTGGTGCGGCGGTTGCAATCCGATCCTGGGCTGGATGGCGTCGGCATCGTGATTTTCGACGAGGTGCATGAGCGCGCGCTGGAAGGCGATCTGGCGCTGGCGTTCTGCATCGATCTGCAACGCGCGCTCAGGCCGGAATTGCGCCTGCTGGCAATGTCCGCCACCGCCGATGGTGAGCGGCTGGCCCCGCTGCTCGATGCCGAG
>CANJOG010000432.1 GCA_947475475.1 Acetobacteraceae bacterium | reverse complement strand
TTCCGGCGAGACCGTCCGGCCTAGCAATACGAATTCCAACGCTTTCGCCTCTCCGATCAGCCGACCAAGCTTTTGCGTGCCGCCCGCACCTGGAAACAGCCCGGCATTGATTTCCGGCAGGCCATACAGATGAGGACCGCTCTGTCCAATACGCAAATCGCAGGCAAGTGCCAGTTCGAATCCACCGCCCATCGCCGTGCCGTTCAGCGCCGCAATAATCGGCTGCTCGATCTCCCCCATCCAGCGCAGCATCGCATGCAGACGTGTCTCCGGCGTCGGCCGCGCCACATCGAAACGGAGCCCCCGTGTCCGCATCGCCACGCCCAGGTCGCGCAACACATCCAGTGCATAGTGCCGGATAAAAACTCCCGGCATGGTGCCTGCCAGGATGATCACACGCACATCCGGATTGGCGGCAGCACGACGCAGCGACTCATCAAGGCGCGCCACCACCGCCTCGTCCATCGTGCCATCCCCGCGCGGGACGATCTCGATGCGGGCAATGCCGGAATGTACGCCAGCCATCTGCGCCGCTCCCGATTAGTCAGTGCCGCGCCTGGTCCGGCTGCGCGTATTTCGCCAGTTCCAGCCGTGCGATTGTCACACGATGTACCTCATCCGGACCGTCAGCCAGACGCAACGCGCGTTGCTGTGTGTACATGAAAGCGAGCGGAAAATCCTCCGACATGCCGCCGCCGCCATGGGCCTGAATCGCCCAGTCGATCACCTTGCAAGCCATGCTCGGGGCAATCACCTTGATCATGGCAATCTCGGTCCGCGCCGCCTTGTTGCCCACCGTATCCATCATATGCGCCGCCTTCAGCGTCAGCAGCCGTGCCTGATCGATCATGCAGCGTGCCTCGGCAATCCGCTCATGCCAGACCGATTGCGAGGAGAGCGGCTTGCCGAAGGCCACCCGCCCCGCGAGCCGCCGGCACATCAACTCCAGGGCCCGCTCCGCCATGCCGATCGAGCGCATGCAATGATGAATTCGCCCCGGCCCAAGCCGCCCTTGCGCAATCTCAAATCCGCGCCCTGGGCCAAGCAGAATATTGCTGGCAGGCACACGAACATTCTCCAGCATGACTTCCATATGGCCATGTGGCGCATCGTCATAACCAAAAATGCTCAGCGCCCGCACAACCTTGATTCCCGGTGTATCGGCGGGCACCACGACCATGGATTGCTGCACATGCTTGGGCGCGTCGGCATCGGTCTTACCCATGACAATGAAAAACCTGCAGCGCGGATCGCCCACACCGCTCGACCACCATTTCCGTCCGTTGATCACATAATGATCGCCATCCGGCAGGATACTGCATTCGATATTGGTCGCGTCCGAGGATGCCACCGCCGGCTCGGTCATCAGAAAGGCGCTGCGGATTTCGCCTGCCAGCAGCGGGTCGAGCCAGCGCCGCTTCAGCTCCTCGCTGCCAAAGCGTTCCAGGGTTTCCATATTCCCCGTATCTGGCGCCGAACAATTGAAAACCTCCGGAGCGAAATGCACGCGCCCCATGATTTCGCAGAGTGGCGCGTATGCCAGGTTGGACAATCCCTCCGGCGCCCGTTCCGAGCGCGGCAGAAACAGGTTCCACAGCCCCGCGGCACGCGCCTTCGGCTTGAGCTCCTCGATCAGCCTCACCGGAGTCCAGGTGCGCCCGGCCTCCCGATTCGCCGTGACTTCGGCGGCGAAACGTGCCTCACCAGGCAGGATATGCTCGTCCATGAAGGCGAGAAGCTTCTGCCGCAGCGCAACACTCGCCGGGGTAGTTTCAGAATCATGCGCGCTGATATTCATCTTCCGTCTCCTTGCCGCGACGAGACCGATTGCAGGGCTACCCCCCTGCAACCGACACGCAGGATGTCCGGACTCGTCACTTCACCACCCGCATGATGTCACCGCCGCAACGTCTGGCAAAGCCCGCATGGACGAGGCGCCCTCCCCCACCCCAGGCCCCGCTGCCTTAGCCAACCGGATTGGGAACCGGCAGCCCAGCAAAATGCGCTTCGAGATTTTCCACGATAATTTCAGCCGAACGATGCAGCGCCTCCATCGTCGCACCGGCCATATGCGGTTGCAGCGCAACATTCTCTAACGTGAACAGAGCCTCGGGCACATGCGGCTCATTCTCATAGACATCGATACCCGCTTGGCCGAGCCGCCCATCCTGCAGCGCACGCACCATCTCGGGCTCATCGATCGCCGAGCCGCGGCCGACACTGATGAGAATCCCCTTGGGCCCGAGCGCCTCGATCACCGCGCGGTTGACCATGTGATGCGTTTCCGCCCCACCAGGCAGCGACACAATGAGAATATCAACATCGCGTGCCAGCTTCACCAGATCCGGCTCATGGCGATACGGCAGGTTCGGCCGTGCATGGCGGGTATAATAGGACGTCTCCATGCGCAACGGTGCAGCCAACCGCGCCACTTCCTGGCCGATCATGCCCATGCCAACGAGACCGAGTTTGCGACCGGTCAGCCGGTTATTGAACGGCGCGCGGCCCTGGCTCACCCATTTGCCGGCGCGGCAATAGCGCTCATTGGTCCCCATCTTGCGCGCCAGATCGATCATCATGCCCAGCGCAATTTCGGCGACATCGAGCGCGCTCGCCCCCTGGCCATAGGTGACGATGATGCCACGCGCACGGGCAGCCTCAAGATCGATATTATCCACGCCAACACCAGCACCATGAATAATCTTGGCGTTGGGCAACATATCCATGATTTCGCCGGTCAGGCGCCGGCAGGTCGGGTTGGTAACGATGGCGCGCGCAATGGGAGCAACCTGGCTGAGAAACGCCTCAAAGTCAGGTGCCTGATAGGCGCGATGCAGCGTGAATTTCTCCGCCAGCATGGCTTCCATCGCCGGCCACCCACCCATCACCACAATATCAATGCTCACTTTTTCCTCCTCCTCGATGCCATGTTTAGGCAGTTGTATAAATTCTATCGCACAGGCTTCTGAGTGCTGCTAGCATTCCTTGAGCAGATTGCCAGCCCGGCTGCGCCGGCGGCGGGGGAAAGTCCACAATGAAAG
>CANJOG010000431.1 GCA_947475475.1 Acetobacteraceae bacterium | reverse complement strand
GATGAACGCATCCTCCAGCGTCGGCAAGCCACGCTTCCAATCAAGATCGGGCCAGACTAGATCGGCATCGCTGCGAAACTCGGCCGTCGCCGCATCGAGCAGCGAAGCATCTGATCCGCTGACATGCAGCGTCGCGCCAAAGGGGGCCACCATCTCAATGCCGGGACGTGCCGCGAGCAACCGCGCCAGCTCGGCAATGCGCCGGTCCGGTCCGCGCACATGCCAGGTGGAGAGGCCGGAATTGCCCACCACCTCCTCGATCGTGCCATCGGCGAGCTTCCGCCCATAGGCGATATAGGCGATGCGATGGCAGCGCTCCGCCTCGTCCATGTAATGCGTGCTGACCAGAACGGTCATGCCGTCGCCAGCAAGTTTGTGGATTTCGTCCCAGAATTCGCGCCGTGCCTTGGGATCGACACCAGCGGTCGGCTCGTCGAGCAGCAGCAGCGAGGGCGCATGCGGCACGCAGGAGGCGAGCGCCAGCCGCTGCTTCCAGCCGCCCGACAGCGTGCCCGAGAGCTGGTCACGCCGATGCTCCAGCCCCAGCCGCTCCAGTGCCTCGGACACGCGCGCGCGGCGGTTCGCCAAACCGTAGAGCCGGGCAACAAAATCCAGGTTTTCGCGGATCGTCAGGTCTTCATAGAGGCTGAAACGCTGCGTCATATAGCCGACGCGCTGCTTGATCTCCCAGGAGCCGGTGCGGATGTCGTAGCCGAGGCAGGTGCCTGTGCCTTCATCGGGGATCAGCAGGCCGCAGAGCATGCGGATCGTCGTGGTCTTGCCGCTGCCATTGGGGCCGAGAAATCCGTAGATCTGGCCGCGCGCAACCTGCAGATCGACATGGTCCACCACGGTCTTGCTGCCGAACCGCTTGGTCAGGCCGCGCACCGCGATGACCGGGTCCTCCACGCTACGATCCCCGCCGGATGGTCACAGGTTGTCCAGGGGCGGGCGCGCCCTCGACCTTCCCGATCCGCGCCTCGATCCGCCAGACCAGCTTGGCCGCGGTCTCGCGGCTATAGATGATCGGCGGGGTGTATTCGGCGGCGCTGGCAATCCGGCTGACCGTGGCGCGGATATCGGCCGCGCAGGCGGTGCAGGCAATCCGCACCGCATCGCCGGGCGAGAAGAGCGCGCGTGAGGCTTCCGGTACAAAGAACACGACCTTGCGCGCATCGTCGGGAAGCAGGCTGATGATCACCCCGTTCGGCGGCGCCCAGTCGCCCTGGCGGCGCACCACATCGTCAACCACGCCGGCAACGGAACTCGCCACGCGCCGCTGGTCGAGCCGGAACTGCGCCTGCGCCAGCGCCGCCCGGGCTGCCTCCACCGCGGCGCGCTGGCTGTCGATCCGGTCATGCCGTGCCGGCAGCAAGGCGGTCTGCACATCGGCAATCAACCGGTCCCGCCGTGCACGGGTCTGCTCGGCCGTGGCAACCGCCTGATCAAGCTGGGACTGTGATGCGGTGCGGGACTGCACAAGCTCGCGCTGGCGCTCCCGCGTCAGCTCGGCCAGGCGCAAAGCCGCTTCGGCATCGGTCAGCTGGGCCTCCAGCGACGCGATTTCCGAGGGCCGTGCCCCGGTCAGCAGATCGGCAAGCTGCGCCTCGGCCTGGGCCAGATTGGCCCGCGCCTGGTCCTGCGCCTCGGCCTGGCTGACATCGTCCAGCACGAAAAGCGGCGCACCTGGGGCGACATGCGCGCCCTTGGTCACCGGCACCTCGCGCACCCAACCGGCATCGGCCGCCGCGATGCGCAGGAACTCACCCTCGGCATAGCCTTGGAAACTGTCTCGCGCTTCCTCGTCCCGGCAGGAAGCCAAGGCCAGAAGCAATACTGCAACAACGACGGCACGGCTGGTGACAGGGGGCATCGCCAGGGGTCCAGTTCAGCAAAAGCGCCGTGAAAGCACGCGCCCCAACGAATTGGCAGGGCTGCGATTGGCAGATCCAGGCGCTCGGGGCACAATCATGCTCGCCCGGCAGGCCGCGGAAAAGACCTGCTCCAGAAACACGTGTCCAAGCGAGAGACGCCCATGCAGATCGGCTTCACCATCTATCCGAACCGCCCCGACGAGATGGGGCCGCTCTGCAAGCACGCCGAGGATCTCGGCTTCAAACACGTCTGGGTGGGCGAGCATATCGTCTCGCCGGTGGAGAATGCGTCGAATCACCCCTATGGCGGCCGCTCCCGCCCGCCAGTGCTGCCCTCCGATGACCGGTTCTACGATCTGTGGATCGCCATTGCCGCCATCGCCGCCCAGACCAATAAGATCATGATCGGCAGCGGTATCTATCTGCTGGCGCTGCGTCATCCGCTCTCTACCGCGCGGGCCTGCCTGACTGCCCAGCATCTGGCGCATGGGCGTTTCCTGTTCGGTGTCGGCATCGGCTGGCTGGCCGAGGAGTTCGAGGCCATGGGCGTGCCCTTCGCCGAGCGGGTGACCCGTTTCGAGGAGCAGATCCACATCCTGCGCAATCTCTTCGCTGGCGGCGAATACGCTCATGACGGCCAGCACTATAAATTCCCGCGCCTGCAGATGACCGGCCCAAAGGCCGATATCCCCATCATGATCGGCGGCACCAAGGGGGCGGCGGTGCGCCGCGCCGCGCGAATCGCCGATGGTTGGTACGGAACCACGATTCCGCTGGAGGACAGCATCGCCATCCGCGCTGAAATCCTCCGTGTCCGGGCCGAGGAAGGCCACGCCGATAAGCCCTTTGCCTTCCACGCCCGTGTGCTCGGCGCGGCGGACTATGACAATCTCGTTCGGTATCAGGATGCCGGTTTCGACAGCGCATCGGTCATCTGGGACGTTCTGCATCCTGAAGATCCCCGTACAACAACGCTAGATTACAAACTTCGTTGCCTCGAGGATGGCGCGAAACGCATTGGCATAAACCGGTTTTAAGGGCGACCTATAACCCTGGGATTACTCATTTTAAGTTTGTTAATACTCTTCCTTGCCAGCTTGCCCATAAACGTTACCGGCCGTTACCCTCATTGCACTAGAGGTCGTCACGGTCGGACCCAACGAATGCAG
>CANJOG010000430.1 GCA_947475475.1 Acetobacteraceae bacterium | reverse complement strand
TCCGCCTGTCCTGCCTGATGGAACCGCTGCGCTACGACCCAGCTGCCTATTTGCAGGACCCGAAACTGCGCGCCCGCATCGCGGAGCTGGACCCGATCGCGCGCGCCGCGCTCGCCGAGAACCTTGCCGGCAATATGTGCGTCCATATTTTCTATGCGGTTAGAAAAGATAACCAGATTTCCCCGCCCGACCCGACCAATCCCGCCGCCATTCCCATCGCCCGCGAGGGCGCGGCCGCCGACCTGATCCCCGCCATCCGCCCGGACGGCGCGATCAATTTCAATTTCGACGGCCTCAGCCTCCCCGTCCCAGTCCCCCGCCGCGCCGCTGCCCTGCTCGGCCTGATCGACGGCACGCGGAACCTCGCTGCGATTCTCGACCTGATGGAACAGCGTGGAAATCCGCGTGACGCAGCCGCCAGTGATTGGACTTCCCTCTACGCCAGTCTCAACGCCGCCAACCAGCTGCTGCTCGCCGCCCCGGCCTGAACGCCCCGCCCCGGAGCAGTGCGACGAAATCGCGCCAGATGGGCGCTGAAGGGTTCAGGCATTGGCCAAACCCATTCAAGCCAGGGATGCCAGCCCCGCGCGTGCGGAATTCGCCGCCGCAATTCGCCATAATGCGTCTGCGGCAAGCATCTCGGCGATCACCGTGGTGGAGCCAGTATCGACCCTCACCACCTCCTTCCGGGGCGCCGCATTCTGGGTGCTGCTCAGCACAGCAGTCCTCTCATGCACCACGCGACTGCCCTGGGACGGGCGACGCGTCCCGGATAGAATTTTTGGCCATGAAAGTAATTTTGCCAATAACATAGCCTGCTCATCCTGCGCAGCGCCTGAGTCTCCGCCAACATCAATGCCGGCATGAACTGGCGGCCAGGGCAGACCTTGCCGTGCACCCCGCCTCCCGAAAGGGCGGTGATCTTCTAGGCCTCGATCACAGGCACCGGTTAAGGCGCGCGCTCTCCGGGGAGGGCGAGCATGGGAAGGTTACTGATCCTTTCACTCGCCTGCACCCTTGCCGCAACACTGCTATTCGTCCCGGCCCTCTTGGCGATCCGATCAACGGTTGCGAAATCTCCGTCCAGAAAATGATTGTCCGGCGCGATTTTTATATCGCCCGGCGCTGGAGACAGAGATGGCTGTGCTACGGGCTGGCTTGATCATCGTGGGGCTTTTGGCAACCTGGTCCGCCCTGCGCGCCACGGACGCCTCAGTCGCGAACGCCCCCGCTGCCGCCGCCAGCCAGGGCGAGCAATCCGTCAGTATTGGCGCGTCCGCCGGTGCCCGTGGCATGCTCTGACCGCAAAATCCCCCGGTCGAGTTCTGAGGATAGAGCAGGGCAGCATCGCTAGGCCTTGCGTCGCTTGAGAAGCTGGGACACCCGCCGTATCTCTGCGCCCATGCGTCTCACATTTCTGCCCCTCTCCGCCCTCCTGCTGGCTCCCATGGTAATGACCCTGGCCACTTCGCAGGCCCTGGCCCAGCGTGCGCCCGCCCGCCCGCCCGCACCTGCGGCGCAAAAAGCGGGAGATCAGAAGCAGGCTGAGTCCAAGCCAGCGGACAGCAAGCAGGCAGACACCAAGGCCACCGACTCCAAGCCGGGCGCCCCCAAATCCATCGGCAAGTTCGATGACTGGCAGGCCGCGACCTATCAGGAAGCCGGCCAGACCGTCTGCTACGCCTTCACCCGCCCGGCCAGTTCGCAGGCCCAGCCCGCCATTGCCGGCCGCACCGAAGTCGTGCTCACCGTCACCCAGCGCGCCGGCCTGCGCGACGCCGTCGCCCTCTCGGCCGGCTTCGCCTATGCTGCCAATGCGGAAGTGCCGGTGCAGGCCGACCAGACCACGCTGCAATTCTACACCAGCCAGCGCTCCGCCTTCGCCCGCGACGGACATGCCGCCATCGCCGCCTTCCAGAAATCCCGCGCCGCCGTCGCCAAATCCCCGGCACCACGCGGCACCGTGACCGACAATTTCAGCCTGCGCGGCTTCTCCGCTGCCTATGCCGCGATCAACAAGGCCTGCCCCGCGCGATGACCGTGAACACCAACCTCGGCACGCCACCGGCGAGCGACTTCGACCTCACCGAGGCCGAGCGCGAGCGCATCCTCGCCAAGACGGCCCGCTTCCAGCCGCCGCCGCAAGTGGACAAGGACGGCCGCCGCGACCTGGTCGGCCTGACCCGCGAAGAGATCGCGAGCGCGATGCTCGATATCGGCGAGAAGCCTTTCCGAGCCAAACAACTCTGGCACTGGATCTATCACCAGGGGCAGACCGATTTCTCCCGCATGTCGACGATCGCCAAGCCGATGCAGGCCAAGCTCGCCGAGCATTTCATCGTCGGCCGGCCGGAAGTCGCCGAGATGCAGACCAGCGTGGATTCCACGCGCAAATTCCTCTTCCGCTACCGCGACGGCCAGGAAGTCGAGACCGTCTATATCCCCGACCGCCAGGAAGATCGTGGCGCCGTCTGCATCTCCTCGCAGGTCGGCTGCACGCTCTCCTGCCGCTTCTGCCATACCGGCACGCAGACGCTTGTGCGCAATCTCGGCGCGCCGGAAATCGTCGGCCAGTTCATGGCCGCGCGCGATTCCTACAATGAATGGCCAAGCCCGACCGGCGATACGCCGCGCCTGCTCTCCAACATCGTGCTGATGGGCATGGGCGAGCCGCTCTACAATTTCGAGAACGTGAAGAAAGCCATGATCATCGTCATGGACAATGAGGGCATCGGCCTGTCCCGCCGCCGCATCACGCTGTCCACCTCCGGCGTCGTGCCGATGATGGATCGCTGCGGCCAGGAACTCGAAGTCAACCTCGCCGTCTCGCTGCACGCCGTGCGCGACGATCTGCGCGACGAAATCGTGCCGCTGAACCGCAAATACCCGATCCGCGAACTGATGGAGGCCTGCCGCCGTTACCCGGCCGCCTCAAACGCGCGCCGCATCACCTTCGAATACATCATGCTCAAGGGACTGAACGATTCCGAGGCCGATGCCCGCGAACTCGTCCGCCTGATCCGCGGCATGCCGGCCAAGGTGAATC
>CANJOG010000429.1 GCA_947475475.1 Acetobacteraceae bacterium | reverse complement strand
GGCACCAGCCCTCTCCCCCACCCGGCCACCCAATTCAGCATACTGTCGCTGGGTGGCCGGGTGGGGGAGAGGGCTGGTGCCGACTTGACGTAAGAAGCTCAATTGGCCGGGTGCGGTTCCCAACCGCCCCGGCCTTTTTTGTGCGTAAAACTCGCTATCCCTGCTTGATCGGCTCAGCATTTCCAGCGCAGTCTGAGCACCAGCAGCAACAAACCGAACGGGCTGGGGAAGACCGCAATCAGCACCACCAATGCCGCACCCGCGATGGCCAAACCGCCCCGCCGCTCACTCGGCTGGTCGAACCCGGCGGTGCGCAACATAGTCTGGCAGGTGCTGATCCTAGCCGTCATCGGTGGCGTCGGCTGGTTCCTGGTCCACAATACCATCGCCAATCTCAACGCCCGGCATATCACCACGGGCTTCGGCTTCCTCGCCGATCCGGCGCCGATCGAAATCGCCGAGCGGATGATCGACTATGAGGCGGGCAAGAGCACCTATCTGCGCGCCCTGGTCGTCGGCCTGCTGAACACGCTGAAAGTCTCCATCGTCGGCATCGTGCTGTGCACCATCATCGGCACGGCGGTCGGCATCATGCGGCTGTCGCCAAACTGGCTGCTGAACAAGCTGGCGGCGGTCTATGTGGAATTCCTGCGCGACACGCCGCCGCTGCTGCAATTGCTGTTCTGGTTCTCGCTGTTGCAGGTGCTGCCCGTGCCGCGCCAGGCGATCTGGATGGGGCCGGTGGTGCTCTCCAATCGCGGCATCAAATTCCCCACGCTGCACTGGGACCCGGCTTTCGGCTGGGCGATCCTGGCTTTCTTCGTTGCCCTTCTCGCCTCCTTTCTGCTCGGCCGCCGCGCCGCCGGCATCCAGGCGCGCACCGGCAAGCGGCCACGCACCTGGCCCTGGACGCTGCTGCTCCTGATTGCCCTGCCGGTCATCACCTGGGCCGCCCTTGGTGCACCCTGGTCGGTCGATGCGCCGGTGCTGCGTGGTTTCAATTTCATCGGCGGCCTGACCATCACGCCGGAATACACAGCGCTCACACTGGGCCTGACCATCTACACGTCGGCCTATGTGGCGGAGGTGGTGCGCTCAGGCATTCTCTCGGTTGCGCAAGGCCAATGGGAGGCCGCCGCTGCCCTCGGCCTGACGCGCGGGCAGACGCTGCGCCAGGTGGTGCTGCCACAATCGCTGCGAGTGATCATCCCGCCGCTGACCAGCGATTATCTGAACCTGACGAAGAATTCCTCGCTCGCCGTGGCCATCGGTTTCCGTGAGCTTGTCGATATCGCCGAGGCATCGCTGAACCAGACCGGCCAGGCGATCGAGAATATCGCCATCGTCATGGCCGTGTTCCTGATCATCAGCCTCGCCATCAGCATGCTGATGAACTGGTACAATGCGCGCATCGCACTGAAGGAGCGGTAGGGTGAGCGATACCACCGCCTCCACAACCCTGAGGCCGCCCCGCCTCGCCGTCGGCCCCGTGGCCTGGCTGAGGACCAGGCTGTTCAGCTCCTGGTGGTCCACCGTGGTCACGCTGGTGCTGCTCTATGTCGTGATCCGGCTGGGCATCACCTTGCTCGACTGGGGCGTGCTGCGCGCGGTCTGGAGCGTGCCGATGAAAGGCAACGCACCGGACCCGTCCGCCTGCCGCGTTGCCGATGCGGGCGCCTGCTGGGCGGTGATCGGCGAGAAATACCGCTTCATCCTGTTCGGCCGTTATCCGTTCTACGAGCAATGGCGCCCGGCGATCTGCGTGGTGCTGTTCATCGCCCTCTATATCGTCTCGGCGCTGCGCTATTTCTGGAACAAGTGGCTCGCCTGGATCTGGACCGGCACGCTGATCGTCATCTTCGTGCTGATGTGGGGCGGCATTCTCGGCATGACCTATGTGCCCCAGGACGAATGGGGCGGCTTGCCGATCACGCTGATCCTGACGACCTTTGGCGGCACGCTGGCCTTTCCGCTCGGCATTGTCGTGGCCCTCGGGCGGCGCGCGACGAGCATGCCGGCGGTGCGCGCGGTCTGCATCGTCTATGTCGAACTGGTGCGCGGCGTGCCGCTGGTCGCCCTGCTGTTCATGGCCAGCGTGATGTTCCCGCTGTTCATGCCCGAGGGGCTGAACCCGGATAAATTGCTCCGCGCCCAGGTGGCGCTGATCCTGTTCGCCGCCGCCTATCTGGCGGAGGTGATTCGCGGCGGTTTGCAGGCGGTGCCGAAAGGACAATACGAGGCCGCCGATGCGCTCGGCCTGTCCTACTGGCAGAAAATGCGGCTGATCATCCTGCCGCAGGCGCTGCGCATCGTCATTCCGCCGCTGGTCAATCTGTTCAACTCGCTGTTCAAGGACACCTCGCTGGTGCTGATCATCGGCATCTTCGACCTGTTGAGCGCGGGCAAGATTGCCTTCGCCGACCCCACCTGGCAGGGCTTCGGCTACGAAGTCTACATCGTGCTGGCGGCGATCTATTTCGTCTTCTGCTTCGCCATGTCGAAATACAGCGCCGGGCTGGAGCAGGATTTTTCACGCGCGAAACGGCGCTGAGGCGACCTCATGAGCACAGAATCCTCCGCCCAGGCCGCCGATCAGCCAGCCGTCCTGATGGACAAGGTGAACAAATGGTACGGCAGCATGCATGTGCTGCGTGACGTCTCGCTCTCAATCGCCCAGCGAGAGCGCGTGGTGATCTGCGGCCCGTCGGGCTCGGGCAAATCCACCCTGATCCGCTGCATCAACCGGCTTGAACAGCACCAGACCGGCCGCATCGTCGTCGATGGCACCGAGATGACCGACGATCTGCGCGCGCTGGATGCCATCCGCCGCGAGGTCGGCATGGTGTTCCAGTCCTTCAACCTGTTTCCGCACAAGACCATCCTGGAGAATTGCACGCTGGCGCCAATCTGGGTGCGCAAAATGCCCAAGAAGGACGCCGAAGAACTGGCCATGTCCCTGCTCACCCGCGTGCGCATCCCCGAGCAGGCGCATAAATTTCCCGGCCAGCTTTCCGGCGGCCAGCAACAGCGCGTCGCCATCGCCCGC
>CANJOG010000428.1 GCA_947475475.1 Acetobacteraceae bacterium | reverse complement strand
CGGGGCAGGTCAGTTCGTTCTGGAAGTGAACGCTGACCGCCACGTGGATCTTCTCACCAGCGGCGAGGCGCTGGAAATCCACATGCTCGATCGTGTCATGCACGGGATGCAGCTGCACGTCGCGGATCAGGGCGCGGGTGGTGCCACCGTCGAGCGAAAGCTCGTACAGGCGCGAACGCCAGCCCGGCTTGTGCACTTCGCGCATCACTGCGCGCGGGTCGAGAGAAATAAGGGTCGGTGCCTGCTTGGCACCATAGATTACGGCTGGGATCTTCCCAGCCCGCCGGGTCGCACGCGCCGCCCCCTTACCGGCCCGCGCACGCGCCTCGGCCTCGATCGTCACGAAATTGGCCATTTGCTTGCTCCAGGGATAACCGGAAAACAGAAAAACGCCGGCCTCCAGGGGTGCCGGCGCGGGGCGGGAACTAAGGTAAAAAGGGCGGAGATGCAAGGCTGGTAAGGCAGGCAGCCTGAAGGGCAGGGCTGCACCCTGCCCGTGGCTATCGTCAGGCCGCCGCCTTCTCGCTCTCGGGATGGCCTTCCGGCGGATGCGCCTGGCCGCCGCCGAGGGCTTCGGCCAGGCGTTCGGCGAAGGCCATGATCTTTGGGGCGACATCTGCCGGCATGGTGGCGTCCACCGCAGGGCGGAAGGCTTCCATCCAGAGGGTGAAATGCTCGGGCTTCATGTCCAGGCTGCCGTGCGAGCTGAACACGCAGCCGCGATAGCGCTCGGTGCCGCGGATCACGCGGGACCAGAAATCGGCCACTGTGACTTCGTGGCTCGGCCAGTCCTTGATGACCGCGTTGAACCAGGGGCCGAGCACGGCATCCTCGCGGACGCGGCGGTAGAAATCGGCGACCATTTCGGTGCAGGCCGCGTCGGTCACGCCGTGATCGGTGCGGACAGGTTCGGCTTCCTGAGTGGCGGCGGGGGCGTCGTGCTGGTGGTCGCTGGAGCAGCTATCATCTGCACCGTGGCTGCAGCCGGATTGGTCTTGTGTCGCACTCATGGCCCGATTCCATCGTTCTTGAGCGAAACGCCACAAGCCAGACATGGCTCGGGCGGCCTCATGCCGGCAGAATAGCCGTCACGCAAGCCGCCCGTCACCTCGGGGATATCCCTGATACCGGTACTTTGAATACCGGTATCAGGGATGCAGGATAGGATTCAGCCGGTCTGGATCACGGGAAGGCCCACTTGCCGTCCTTCACCGTGAGCACGGTCAGGTCGTAATGGGTCTCGCGATCCTCGCCGATGCTCATCGTGCCGGCGCCGAGCACCACGGGCAGGTTATTGGTCTTCTTTAGCGCGGCGGTGAGGGTCTCGCGCGTCACATTGGTGCCGGCGGCCTTGATCGAGGCGGCCACCACCTGTACCGAGGCATAGCCCAGCGCGCTCCAGTTATCCGGGGCCTCGCCGAAGCGCTTTTCGTAATCGGCGCTGAACTGGCGGGCCATCGGTGTCGCACCCGGGGCGAAGAACGGGGTCAGCACATAGACGCCTTCGACCATCTTGCCGCCGGCCTTGAGGAAGTTGGCCGAGCCGCCGCCAGAGTCGATGAAGACATGGGCCGCGGGCGAAAGTCCGGCCTGCTTTACCTGGATGATCATATTGGCCATCTGCTCGGCCGGGCCATTGAGGATCATGCAATCGGGGTTGCGGCTGACGATCTTGGTGGCGATGGCTGAGTAGTCGGTCTCGCTGCCGCGCGGCAATTCGTCGGCGACGATCTCCACGCCCTTGGCGACCAGGCCCTGCTTCACCAGTTCGCGCTGATACATATAGCCTTCATTGTCGCTGACCGTGATCAGCGAGCAACGCTTGGATTTCAGCGTGGTGGCCGCATAGTTGGCGATCAGGCCCCAGGATTCCGGGATCGGGATCAGGGTGCGGAAGAGCTGGTCATTCACTTTCAGCAGCGCCGGCAGGGCGCCATTAGTGATTTGCGGCAGCTTGGCGGCCTGGGCCGCAGGGCCAGAGGCCAGCGCTTCGATGGTCGAGCTCGGGCCGAACACCATCAAGGTGTTGGCGTCATTGCCGAAGCGGGTCATCAGCGTGACGGCCTGGCTGCGCTCGGAGGCCGGGTCCTGCTTTTCCAGCACAATCTTGTTGCCGGCGCCGAGCATGCCCGAGGCATTCACCTGGTCGATGCCGAGTTCGATGCCTTTGGTCAGCGGCACGCCGACAAAGGCATAGATGCCGGTGACGGACTGGATACTGGCAACCTTGTAGTCCTTGGCGAGTGCGGGAAGTGCCGCCATCCCCAGGCCGGCTACGGCGAAAGCCGTGGCGAGCAGGTATTTCTTCATTTTGGTTTCCCCTGTGGGCCCCTTGCGGGGGTTTCGGTTCTTGGACGTGTTCAGGCAGGCGTGGCAGCGAGTGTAGGCGGTGCGTGGCGTTGGTCAAGAAAATGGGCAGGCAGGCTGACGCTCCAGCCCTTTTTCGTCGTCCTACCCAAAAATGCCGCCGACATCGAGTTGCGCCGACAGCCCTTGGCCCTGGCCGCCATCGACCATGATGACCTGGCCGGAGACATAGGCGGCGTCGTCCGAGAGCAGAAAGGCAATGACCTTGCCGGCCTCTTCCGGCGTGCCTATGCGGCCGAGCGGCACCAGGCGGCGACGGTGCTCGTATTTCACCGGGTCGCGTAGCGAGGTCGCCATCGGCGTGTCGATCATGCCCGGCCCGATGGCGTTCACCCGGATGCCAAGTGGGCCCCATTCCAGCGCCGCCAGCTTGGTGAAGCCCACCACGCCGCATTTGCTGACCGAATAGGCGCCGGCGCCGGGCAACGGATGGTCGGCGGTGTAGGAGGCGAGGTTCACGATCGAGCCACCGGTCTTCATCAGATGCGGCAGGGCCGCCTTGGAGAGCAGCATCAGGCCGCGCAGATTCACCGCCATGGTCGAGTCGATATTCTCCGCCGTCAGCTCGGCCAGGGCGATGCGGCGCACGATGCCGGCATTATTCACCAACCCATCCAGCCGCCCGGTCACGGCAATGGCGCGCGCGATCAGCGCATCAGGTTCGGAAGCGACATCGCCGG
>CANJOG010000427.1 GCA_947475475.1 Acetobacteraceae bacterium | reverse complement strand
TATCGACGCGCGCGGTCCGTTCGCGCCGGATTCAATGTTCTCGGAAGATGCCCGCGCCGGCTATGACGCCGCGATCTGCCTGTATCACGACCAGGCGTTGATCCCGCTCAAGGCGCTCGACATGCATCATGGCGTGAATATCACCCTCGGCTTGCCACTCATCCGCACCTCTCCCGACCATGGCACGGCCTTTGACATTGCCGGCAAAGGCATCGCCGATCCGCGCAGTCTGATCGCAGCACTGACCATGGCCCACGACCTCGCAGCGCGCAGGCAGTCCACATGACCTTATCTCTCCGGCTTGGTGTGAATATCGACCACGTAGCCACCGTCCGTAACGCACGCGGCGGCGCGCATCCTGATCCGGTCGCGGCCGCTCTCGCCGCCATTGAAGCCGGCGCGGACGGTATCACTGCTCATATCCGTGAAGATCGACGCCATATCCGTGACGAGGACATGTGGCGCTTGCGCGCGGAAATCTCAGTACCGCTGAACATGGAAATGGCCGCGACCCCGGAAATGGTCGCCATGGCCTGCGCACTCCGGCCACATGCCGCCTGTCTCGTGCCCGAACGCCGCGCCGAACTCACCACCGAAGGTGGACTCGATGCCGCAGGCCAAGCTGAGTCCTTACGGCCGGCCGTCGACCAACTCCTCGCCGCCGGGATTCGCGTCTCGCTGTTTATCGATCCGTCACCCCGTCAACTCGAAGCGGCCGCCAATCTGCGGGCGCCCGTGGTGGAACTGCACACAGGCCGCTATGCGGAGGGTGTCGCCGGGGAACTGGAACGCCTGGCAGAAGCCGCTCGCCTGGCTCATCGGCTGGGCGTGGAATGCCACGCCGGACATGGCCTAACCTACGCCAATGTCGGCCAGGTGGCGGCGCTCTCTGAGATCGCCGAACTCAATATCGGCCATTTCCTGGTTGGCCAGGCAATTTTCGATGGCCTGCCGGCGACTGTCAGGAAGATGAAATCCCTGATGATCCAGGCCCGGGCCGGCTGACCATCCGCGTAAACGTCAGGCAACCAGGGGCTGGACCAGCGCGTAGCGGCGCTTCTTATGCTGGATCACCGACCAAGCGATTTTGGCCGAATACTCAGCGATCCGGCTGCGCGGCCTCAGGCCAACCGCTTTGAAAACCATACCCATGGCCCGATCCACGTGATGGAAACGGTAGAAAGTCATGGCCTGGGCCAAATAGAGCGCCATGCAACGGTTGTGATCAAAGCCAGCTGAGGCCGGCTCATTTCCGCAATGGTAGGCAAAGGCGAGCTCCTCGTCCTCGCTCTCGCCGATGCGGGACAGTGCGATCCTAAGTCGGCCGAGAATGCCGATATGGTGCACTTCGAGGTAACGCTTCAGATGATCATAAAAGAGCTTGTAGTGGCGGAATTCATCCGCCGCGATGTGCTTGCAAATCTGCTTGAGCACTGGTTCAGCAGCCTCCTCGCCAAGTGCGGTGTAGTAGGACGAGGTGCCTGTCTCCACCATGCAGCGGGCGATCAATTCACCTGCCCGCGAACCGCGCAGTGATTGCTGCGCCGAGGTGTCGACCCGATAGCCAGTGCGATAGCGGTCGAATGAATCGGCAAAATCCCAGTTGGGGTCGGCGAGCATTGCCCACCGCCCCAGCGCTTCGCCATGCTGGATTTCTTCCTGGGCCCAGTCATTTGCCGCCTGCTGAAAGCTCGGATCGTCGCCAAACACGCTGTTCAGATAGAGCGCGTAGTCCGATCCGTTGCGCTCCACCATCGCCGCGGCCTTGACCAGGGGAATGATGTTGGCCTGGACCTTGGAGCGATCAAACCGGTCCCAGGGAACATCGTCTATGCGCCAGTGCTTCATAGCTCTCGCTCGTGCCCGCTCGATCCGCAGCGATCATTTACGCGAAGACCTCTGATGCGGTCACCCCCGCACGTCGGTTAAAATGGCACTTCGCTGGCTGCGATGGAAGGGTGACCAAACAGGCACGGTTGGCGGAAAAAATTTTGGCCGCCCCTTGCAGAGCGGCCAAAATCAATCAGTTACGTCGCGGCATCAAAGACCGTGACGGCTCAGGCCGCCTGAGCGGCCTCGACCATGGCGCGGGCAGAGGCAAGCTTGTCCATCGCGGCATCGAGCGCCACGATATCCATCTTGTCCGTCGTATTATAGGCAGCCTCGGCAGCGGCCACGCGCTTATCGGCCGCACTCCGTGAAACTTCCGCCACCGGCAAAGCTTCCTGAGCGAGAACCGTGCAGCGATCCGGCGTGATCTCGGCGAAACCACCAGCCACAAACAGCTTTTCGACCGCGGCACCATTTTCATAAATGGTGATGGTGCCACCACGCAGAGCAACGATCATCGGCGCCCGTCCCTGCTGGACGCCCAGATCGCCGTCAGCTGACGGGATCACGACCATTTCCACCGCGCGCGACAGCAACAGGCGCGCGGGGCTGACGATTTCAAGGGCGACCGGCATGGGCGTTCTTCCTAGCGATCAGGTTGGCCGTTAGGCCGCGGCCTTCAGCGTCTCGGCCTTCTTCACCGCTTCTTCAATGGTGCCGACCATGTAGAAGGCACCTTCCGGCAGATGGTCGTACTCACCAGCGCAGATCGCTTTGAAGCTGCGAACTGTATCCGCGATGGGAACGAACACGCCCGGGAAGCCGGTGAAGACTTCGGCAACGTGGAACGGCTGGGACAGGAAACGCTGGATCTTACGCGCGCGCGCCACGACCAGCTTGTCCTCTTCCGACAGCTCGTCCATGCCCAGGATGGCGATGATGTCCTGCAGCGACTTGTAGGTCTGCAGGATGCGCTGCACTTCGCGCGCCACCTGGTAATGTTCGTCACCAACAATCCGCGGATCGAGCGAGCGCGAGGTCGAATCCAGCGGATCCACCGCCGGGTAGATGCCCAGCTCGGCGATCTGACGGGAAAGCACGGTCGTCGCGTCAAGATGGGCGAAGGACGTCGCAGGCGCCGGATCAGTCAAGTCATCGGCTGGCACGTAGATGGCCTGCACCGAGGTGATCGAGCCCTTCTTCGTCTAGGTGATGCGTT
>CANJOG010000426.1 GCA_947475475.1 Acetobacteraceae bacterium | reverse complement strand
GTCGCGCTCGCACGCCGCCCGGACGTGCGGGCGGAAGCTGTCGATCTCGCCGAGATCGACAGGGCGGCCGATCGTGTCCTGCAACAGCAGGCGGGTATCTTCCAGACGGATGAGGGAGAAGGGTCGGCCGGGTTCGATCTCCACGGCGAGGTCGAGATCGCTATTGGCGCGGTCCTCGCCCCGGGCGACGGAGCCAAAGACGGCGAGATGGCGCACGCCCCGGCGCCGGAGTTCCGGTTCGGCGGTGGCAAGCTGGCGTCGTATCGTCTCGAGTGTGGCGGTTGCCATGTCCGGTGCCTTGGAGTGCGGCGCGTCGGGCGAGGATAGCGGGGTTTTCGAGGTGGGGCCAGCTTGGACAGCTAGGAGCAGAAAACCGGCCGGGGATTGGGGGGCGATTTCACCCCGCCGCCATCATGCGCTAGGTTCCGCCGCATGACCGACACGCTGCGCCTCGCCCTGGCTCAATTGAACCCGCATGAAGGACAGGTGAGGACCAACCTCGCCCGGATCAGGGCCGCCCGCGCTCAGGCCGCCGCCATGGGGGCCGATCTGGTGGTGACGCCGGAATTCTCCATTGCCGGCTATCCGCCGGAGGATCTGGTGCGCAAGCCGGCCTTTGTGGTGGACTGCGAGGAGGCAATTGCGGCGCTGGCCGCCGATACGGCCGATGGCGGGCCGGGGTTGATCGTTGGCGGGCCGTGGCGGGATGGGGGCAAGCTCTACAATGCGGCCTTCCTGCTCGATGGCGGGGCTGTGGTGGCGCGGCGGGCCAAGCATGAGTTGCCGAATTATGGCGTGTTTGACGACAAGCGCGTGTTCGATGCCGGCCCTGCGCCGGGGCCGGTGCCGTTTCGGGGCTTTCGCCTCGGGCTGATGGTCTGCGAGGATTGGGGGTTCCCGGATGTCTGCGAGACGCTGGGCGAATCGGGGGCGGAAATCCTGCTCTCGATCAATGGCTCGCCGTTCGAGGACGGCAAGCATGACCGGCGGATCAATCTGGCGGTCAATCGCGTGGTGGAGACCGGGCTCGGCTTCGTGTTCCTCAACCAGGCCTGCGGGCAGGATGAGCTGGTGTTTGATGGCGCCAGTTTCGTGCTGAACCCGGACCGGGCGCTGGCGGCGCGGCTGCCGGAATTCGAGGAAGCGCTCGTGCTGACCGAATGGACGCGCGAGGCTGGCCGCCTGGTCTGTGCCAAGCAGAAGATCACGCCGCAGGCGGAGCGGCTGGAGCAGATTTATCGCGGCATGGTGCTGGGCCTGCGCGATTATGTGAACAAGAACCGCTTTCCCGGCGTGATCCTGGGCCTCTCGGGCGGGATCGACAGCGCCATTTCGGCCGCGGTGGCCGTCGATGCGCTCGGGGCCGAGCGGGTGCGCTGCCTGATGCTGCCGAGCCCCTATACGAGCCAGGATAGTCTCGACGATGCCGCCGAATGCGCGCGGCTGTTGGGCATCCGCTATGACACCGTGCCCATCGTGCCGGCCATGGAGGCGTTCAACGCGACTCTGGCGCCGCTGTTCGCGGAAAAGCAGGCAGATATCACCGAGGAGAATATCCAGTCGCGCTCGCGCGGGCTGATCCTGATGGCGATGTCGAACAAGTTTGGCGATATGGTGCTGACCACCGGCAATAAGAGCGAAATGTCGGTCGGCTATGCCACGCTGTATGGCGATATGTGCGGCGGATTTTCTGTCCTGAAGGATGTCTATAAGACCACGGTGTTTGGCCTTTGCCGCTGGCGCAATGCGCATAAGCCGGCCGGCGCGATGGGGCCGGAAGGGGCGGTGATGCCGGAGCGGGTGATCACAAAGCCGCCCTCGGCCGAATTGAAGCCAAACCAGACCGATCAGGACACGCTGCCGCCGTATGAGATTCTCGACGCCATTCTGGAAGGTCTTGTCGAGGGCGAGAAATCCGTCGATGCGCTGGTCGAGGACGGGTTTGAGCGTGCCACCGTGTTGCGGGTCTGGCGGATGCTGGATCGCGCCGAATATAAGCGCCGTCAGGCGCCGCCGGGGGTGAAGATCACCCAGCGTGCCTTTGGCCGCGACCGTCGCTACCCTATTACCAACGGATATACGGATTTGATCGCATGACCGCCTCCCTGTTCGCTCCGGAGGGCGGCTGGCGCGTCCGCATTCTCGATCTGTCCGCTGATTCCGCCGATAATGTTCTGGAAATCGTCAGCGGTTTCCCGACGCTGATGCAGGCGAATGCGTTTGCCCGCCGCTATGTGCGGGACTCCGTCGAGCGGTGCCGTCTGCCGGGGGCCACGCCGAACGAGGTGCTGGAAGCCTGGTTCGCGTTTGGCGAAGATGCTGAACTGGTCGATGAGGATGAGCAGGGCTGGCGCAGCGCTAATGAGCTGCATGATTTTGCCGCCCGCCCCGGTGAGGAGGAGGAACGCGACTGGCGCGCCCTCGATCCGCGCCGGCATGACAGCGTCGATATGTCTGAAGACGGCGCCGGAGAAAGCTAATGAAGGTCCGTTTCGCCCCAAGCCCTACCGGGCTGCTGCATGTTGGCAATGCGCGTATCGCGCTGGCCAATTATCTCTTTGCCAAGCGCAATGGCGCGCAATTCCTGCTGCGTCTGGACGATACGGATGTTGAGCGGTCCAGGCCGGAATATGCCGAGGCGATCGAGCACGATCTGCGCTGGCTCGGCATTTCCTGGGATGAGACATTCCGCCAGTCCGACCGGATGGCGGCCTATGAGCGGGCCGCCGAGAAGCTGAAATCCATCGGCCGGCTCTATCCCTGTTTCGAATCCGAGGAAGAGCTGAAGGCCAAGCGCGAAATGCGCATCAAGCGCGGCCTGGCGCCGGTGTATGACCGCGCCATGCTACGCCTGACACCGGAACAGCGCGAGGCGGCCGAGGCGGGCGGGAAAAGGCCTTATTGGCGCTTCAGACTGTCCGATTTTCCGGTGCAGTGGACCGATCTGGTGGGCGGCCACCGGCAGGTGAAGCTGACCGCAGTGTCCGATCCGGTGCTGATCCGCGCCGATGGCACGCCGCTCTATACGTTCACCTCGGTGGTCGATGAT
>CANJOG010000425.1 GCA_947475475.1 Acetobacteraceae bacterium | reverse complement strand
TCACCGTGGCCGACGATGCCTTCGATCGTGGCCAGGCGGTGACGCTGGTCAATCGCCTCGTCCTCGATCCGAATGTGCTGATGATCTTCGGGCCGACCTCGGGGCCGGTGGCGCTGGCCGGTGGCAAGGCCGCCAATGATGCGAAGATCGCCACCTATGCCACGACCAACAGCATCGAATTCGCCAGGCTCGGAGCCTATTCCTTCAATCTGACCCAGCCTGCCCATGTGACGATCCCGTTCAGCGCGCGCTATGCGATCGACAAGATGAAGTCGACATCCTGCGTCATCGTCTCTCTCAATGATAACGAGGCCTATGTGACGCAGGCAAAGCTCTTCAAGGATCTGGTTGAGGCCGAGGGGGTGAAGGTCGTGGCGATGGAGGGCATCAAGACCTCCGATACCGATTTCGCCGCGCTGGCGACCAAGATCGCGGCGATGAAGAATATCGACTGCATCTTTGTCACCACCACCCCGTCGCCGGGCGGCAATCTGATTGCCCAGCTCAAGGCCGCGGGATTGCCGGATAAGGTGAAGATTGCCGGCAGCAACACCTTCGCCAGCCTCGAATTCATCAAGGCGGGTGGTAAGGCCGTGGATGGCGTGTTCTTCACCGCGGATTGGGTGCCGGGCGGGGCGGATGAGATGGGGCGCGAATTCAACGCCGCCTATAAAAAGCGGACCGGCGAGGACGCCGATAACTGGGGGCCGATTGGCTATTCCGGCATGAAAGTGATCGCCGCCGCCCTGGTGGCGGCCGGGCCGAACCCGACACGCGAGGGCGTGCGTGACGCGCTGGCCCGCACCAAGGGCGTGCCGGTTCCGATCGGCACTGGCAAATACGCCTTCGATGAAAATCGCCAGGCCAATTTCGGCATGGTGGTGATGGTGGTGAAGGACGGAAAGTTCGTCGCCGCGCCCTGACCCCGGTCGGGAAGAGCGAGCCTGCATCAGGCGGCCGGTCCTCTGGGGCCGGCCGCTTTGCTGTTCCGTCCGGTCCAGATCGCGGTCCCGCATGCTTGAGGCTTGCCCCTCGGCGCGGGGGCGGGCATGAAGGCGGCAGTGTCATGAACCGACCCTGAGTCGACCTCCGCCATGGTGTTGAGCGGGCGCCGACAGGAACAAGGAATGAGAGCGATGCGGACGACTTCCAGCGCGGCCCTGGTTTCAACCCTCTGGCCCGCTCGCAAGAGCGCTGACTGGATCCGGCAGGTGGCGCTGGTGGTCGGCGGCTCGCTGCTGCTGGCCGCTTCGGCACATGTGACCGTGCCGATGTGGCCGGTGCCGATGACCATGCAGACTTTCGCGGTGCTGCTGCTGGGTGCCACTTTCGGCTTCCGCCTCGGCGCGCTGGCCGTGATCGCTTATCTGATCGAGGGCGCAGTTGGCCTGCCCTTCATCACCGCCCCGCTGGGCGGCCCGACCACCGGCTATCTGATCGGCTTCCTGATCGCCGCCTCGCTGGCCGGCTTTGCCGCCGATCGCGGCTGGATGCGCAGCATTCCGGGCGCTATCGCTGTGCTGCTGGTGGCCGATGCGCTGATCTTCGCGGCCGGCATGTCCTGGCTGCGTGCCTATTACATCCCGAGCTGGGAAGTCACCGCCGCCAAGGGGCTGGTGCCGTTCCTGCTGGGCGATGCCGTGAAGATCGGCTTGGCCGCGGCCCTGCTGCCAGCGATCGGGAGCCTTTCCCGCAAGGGCTGAGCTACCCGCCGACTGAGACTGTTGGGTGTGGAATCAAGGAGTTTCACATGGTCAAGCTGATCGGAACGATCCTCTTCCTCGGCATTCTGCTCTATGGCGGCATGACCTTTTACAAACGGGGTGCCGCTCCCAACATCGAGGCGATTTTCGACGACATCAACTATAGCCTGCGGCGTCTGTGGCGTTAGGCCGACGGGATTTCGCCACATAGAAACGCCGCTCCGGGCAACCGGGGCGGCGTTTTGCATTTGTGCCGAATGAACCCGGATTTCGCTGCGCTCCATCCGGGCTACGCGTCTCGTAGCCCGGATGGAGCCGTAGGCGTAATCCGGGGGGCTACAGCATCCGCTGGAGCAGGATCTTCTGCACGTCCGACGTGCCCTCATAGATCTGGCACACCCGCACATCGCGATAGGCGCGCTCGACCGGATAGTCATGCAGGAAGCCATAGCCGCCGAGCGTCTGGATGGCGGCCGAGCAGATTTCTTCGGCGACTTCCGAGGCATAGAGCTTCGCCATACAGGCAGCTTCCAGCGCCGGCTTGCCGTTCGCCTTGAGGCGGGCGGCATTGAGCACGAGCTGGCGGGCGGCGACGAGCTTGGTCTTGGCTTCGGCGAGGCGGAAACCGACGGCCTGATGCTCGATGATCGGCTTGCCGAAGGAGGTGCGCTCCTTGGCATAGGCAATGGCGTAATCGAGCGCGCCGCGGGCGAGGCCGACGGATTGCGCGGCAATGCCGATACGGCCGGCTTCCAGCGTGGAGAGCGCGATCTTCAGGCCCTCGCCCTCCGCACCGATCATCTGGTCCTCGGGGATTTCCATATCCTCGAAGGTCAGCGCGCAGCTATCGGACGCCTTCTGGCCGAGCTTGCTCTCCACCTTGGCGATGCCGAAGCCCTTGGTGGCGTTGTCGACCACAAAGGCGGACATGCCTTTCTTGCCGGCGGAGGGGTCGGTCACCGCGAAGATGATGGTGGTCTGGCCGATCTTGGCATTCGAGATGAACTGCTTGGAACCGTTGACGACATAGCGGTCGCCCTTCTTCACCGCGCGGGTGCGCATATTGGCCGCATCCGAGCCGGCCTGGGATTCAGTGAGCGCGAAGCTGCCGATCTTCTCACCGGTGGCGAGCGGGATCAGCCAGCGGCGCTTCTGCTCATCCGTGGCGCGGGCTTCGAGCACGGCGCAGGTGGGCGCGTTATGCACCGAGACCAGCGTGGAGACGGAGCCATCGCCGGCGGCGATTTCCTCGATCAGCGCGGCGTAGGAGATATAGTCGATCTCCGAGCCACCCCAGTCGGACGAGATGGTGGCGCCGAGAAAACCAAGCTCAGCGAGTTCGCGCCGG
>CANJOG010000424.1 GCA_947475475.1 Acetobacteraceae bacterium | reverse complement strand
TCTTCTCGGTGCTGCGGGTGGAGGATAATTACAGTTTCACCGGCGTGCATGCCTTGCAGACAAGCACCGAGGCGCTGCGCCGAACCTTCGCCCCGGTCAATCCGAATCTTGCCGTGTTTCGTAACATGATGCGCGAATTGCCGCCGGTGGCGAATTTTACGCAGCCCGACCACATGACGCTGTTCTTCGGCGCTTTCAACCGGCTGAATGACTGGAAGCCATGTCTTGTCGCGCTTAATCAGGCGGCCCAGGCGGCGCAGGGGCGGCTGCACTTTCTGATCGTCTATGACCGCACGCTGTTCGACGCGTTGGACACGCCGCATAAGCGTTTCGTGCCGCAATGCGATTACGAGACCTATCTCAGCCTACTCGGCCAAAGCGAAATCTGCTTTATGCCGTTGCAGGATTCAGATTTCACCCGGTCCAAGTCAGACCTCAAGTTCATCGAGGCGGCTGCCTGCCGTACGGTGGCGCTGGCCAGCCCCACCGCCTATGCCGGCACGATCGAGAATGGGCGCACCGGGCTGATTTTCGAAACGCCTGATGAATTGTGCAACATTCTGCGGCGGCTGGTGGGCGCGCCGGAGAGTGCGCGGGCAATTGCTGATGCGGCGCGCGATTATGTGGCGCGCGAGCGGATGCTGGGCATGCAGCTGCGCGAAAGGCTGGACTGGTATCGCGCGCTCTGGGAAAATCGCGCGGTGCTGACGGGACAGTTGTATCAGCGCCATCCCGAGTTGGCGCCCGACCGCATTACGATCGGGCCGTGAGCGGGGCCGCCCCATGATCCTTGCGCGGCTGCGGCGGTTCTGGCGTGACCGGCTGCGCCCGCACCTGCACTGGCTGTGCGCGCGGCCTGGCACGCATGTGCTGGAGCGCTGGGAGGGGGCCGCCAGACTTGGTCCGGCGGTTGCCATATTCGCGCATTTCGATCCGCGCGGTGAGATTTCCGACGAGACGATTTCCTATCTGCGCGCATTGGCCGATTCTGGGTTCTCGGTCGTGCTGGTCAGCAATTCCGAACAATTGACCGATTCTGCGCGGCTTGCGGCCATGTCGCTCTGCGCCGCCATCCTGGTCCGCCGTAATCTCGGTCTCGATTTCGCCGCCTGGCATGACGCGCTGCGCGCGCTCGACCTGCCGCGGGTGGAAACCGAGATGCTGCTGCTGGCCAATGACAGTTTGCATGGCCCGTTCTGGCCGCTTGGTCCGCTGCTCGCACGGGTCGATTTCACCCGCGCCGATATCTGGGGACTGACCGAGAACGCCGAGGTGGCGCCGCATCTCCAGTCCTATTTTCTTCTGGCAGGGCCAGTGGCTTTGCGGAGCCCGTCCTGGGCGGCGTTCTGGCGTGGCGTGCGGCCCCTGCGCGACAAGTTCGCGCTGATCCGGCTCTTCGAGATAGGATTTTCCACAACGATGCGCCGTGCTGGATTGCGGCTGGCGCCGCTTTTCCCGACGCCGATGGATGGGCGGAATCCGACGCTGGCGCGGTGGCGCGGCCTGCTGGAGGCCGGGTTTCCCTTCGTCAAACGCGAGCTGGTGCGCACCAATCCATTGCGCGACCCGATGGTCTCGCAGTGGCGGGAGATTGTTGAAGAGATACGCCGGCGCTGAGTGCGCGCCGGCGTTACGCTCGCTTCAGAACGGCACCACGCCGCCACGGCCGACGGTGGCGCGCGGGGCTTCCAGCACGCCGTCCGCACGCGCGGTCAGTGGGCCGAAGGAGGCAGCGGCACCCGGCTTCAGCTCGGCTTTGTCGGCCGGGACGAGGGCGAGGATCACGGCGTCGGCCGGGATGACGATGCGCTGTTCGCCGCCGGGATATTTCATCATCAGCGACGGTCCATCCACGCTGGTGACGGCGGCGGTCACGGTGGCGTTGGTCATGGTGCTGCCAGTGCCGCGATTCCACGGACGGAAGCCCTCGCCGAGGCCCCGGAGCGGCTCGGCAAAGATCACGATCTGCATAGCCCGCTGGGCGCCATCATCGCGCTGCATGGCGCCGACGCCGGCGAAGGTGCCGGGCTTGATATCGGCGAGCGTGGCGCGTTCGAGGGCGAAGACGGTAGCTGTGGAGGTCAGCGCGATCCGCGCCGCATCGCCGGTCGCCGGCTTGACGGTGAGCACGCCGGCATTGTCGGCTTCGATCGTGCCGACCATGCGGTTGGGCGCCTGTGCCATGGCCGCGCCCGAGGCGAGGACCAGCCCGGCCAGCGCGCCTGCCAGCTTCAGTTTCCATCCGGTCATAGACTTCCTCCACCTGTTTTGATGCTGTGTGATCGACGCTGTCGCGCCGCCGCTATTCCCTACCAGGTCACGCCCTCGGCCTTGGCCTGCGCCACGGCGCCCGCATGGGTGAGAGTTGGCAGGATCGCGCGATAGATCAGTGCGCGATAGCTTGGCGCGCTGCGCACTGCGTCCGGCGCCAGGGCGAGCCCGGCCAGGGCTTTCGCGGCCAGGGCGGTGTCGCTAAGTACTAGCAGAACGTAGTGCGAAGGCTTGGGCGCGGCGCTGTACTGGAAGTCATCCAGCCCGAAAACCGCGCCGGAGGCCACGCCCGCCGCTCCGAGCAGGGAGGGCAGGAAGCGCTGGGCGTAGTCGCTGGAAAAGCCTGGCTGCTGCGCCTCGGCGACCGGCAGATGCAGGATGGCGATGCCAGGATCGGGCCCGTCCGCGCCGGGCTGCTGCGGCAGGCGCAACACGCCTTCCAGCGCGGCGATAATGGCCATTGTCGCATTGGCGCGGTCGATCGCGTAGGACGAGCGTGCCTCATGCTGCGGATTGCGCCGCCGCTCCGTCAGCAATTCCATCATCTTGGCCGGGTCGGAGACTTCGTAGGCCACCACGTAGGAATGGCCGGAGGTGCCATCCAGGGCGCTGTCCTGGCGATACATCCGCCCGCTTTCGACTGAGGGGATGGAGACATGGTCGCAGAGATGCTTGGTGCGGTACCAGTCGAGGTATTCCGCTTCCTGTCCGGCGACCGGATCGGCCTGGACCACCAATAGCTTGTGCATGTGTTTCCCCCTCGTTTTCTGGCCAGCCTTCTGG
>CANJOG010000423.1 GCA_947475475.1 Acetobacteraceae bacterium | reverse complement strand
TTGGCGCGGGATCACCACCTTGTCGCCTTTGATCTGCGCGGTCATGGCGTCTCCGGCAAGCCCACGGATGCGGGCGCCTATACGGATCCGGGAAATTGGGCGGAAGATGTGGATCGCGTAATGGCCGCGACCCATCTCCATCGACCGGTGATCGTTGCATGGTCGTACGGCACAAGAGTTGTGTCTGACTACATCAGGGTGCTGGGATCATCGAAGATGGGCGGCCTTGTCTTGGTTGGCGCGTTGGGCGGCATGGTAGCGGCACCTCCGCCGACGGGAAGCCTACCGCCAAATCTTGTCGAAGCGCGCCGACTTCAATCCAGTTTGGTGATGGCAGATCGGCTGGAGGCCAGTCGCCTGGGCGCCGGTCTGCTGACCGCGCATCCAGTCCCTGGCTGGACTGATACGGCGATCATGCTCGGGCTCCTCGTGCCGCCTTACGCTCAAGCGCCGCTGCGCAAACATCCTGTGAATAACGTGGATATTGTCGACAAGATCGGGGTGCCGGTTCTTGTCATTTACGGACAATACGATCCGGGGGTCTCCGATTCAGACGTCTCACGCTTTCTGAAGCAGCTGCCAACGTCAAAGGCCATCAAGTACGAAGCGTCTGGGCATGCGACCTTTGCTGAGGAGCCGGAGCGGTTTAATCGCGACTTGGCGAGTTTCGTGGATCAGCGCCAGGACCGATCGCGGCCTAAACAGCCGTCCGGTCGCTGACAATGAAGTTTGAAGGATAGATCATGTCTCATAGCGATATGCTTCCGGCGGTTGAAACATTTGTTGCTCGCGTCCGAGAGGTCATGGCGAGCGGCCTGCGGGAGCACGCGTTATGGGACTCCGTCCGGGAGCATATGCAGGTCATGTTGCGAAGTGAGCAACTTCTCGCTCATGCCGGGACCTGGCCCACGAGCCCCGCTGAACTTGGACTTGAAGGGAAGCACGCCAATCTTCTGTTCTATGAAGATCCCGACTACGGGTTCGTGATCAACGGCCTCATAAAGGCACCGCATGCCAAGACAACAGTGCACGATCACGGAAAGTCTTGGACCCTGTACGGGGTCGTTCAGGGTAGCGAGTCGGTTCTTCGCTTTGAACGCACCGATCCCGGGCAGCAGGGTGACCTTCCCGCACGGGCCACGGTTGCTGCGACGAGCGACGCGAAGGTAGAGCCCGGATATATCGATCTGATTCAACCTTGGGAAATTCACGCCGAGTTCAATGGTCCGCAGCCAACCGTCGCCGTGATCGTCCGCAGCCAGCGCTGCGGCAGCTATGTTCAAAACATATTTTACCGCGAGACGGGGCAAGTGGAGCAGTACTGGGGCCCCAAGCAAATCCCATTCAAGCTGGGCTGAGCGCTTTCCGCCTCGGTGTGATGGTGGCGATATCTTGCCCCTGAAGGGGCAAGTTCGATTCATCTCTTTAGCGTCTAAGCCACTCGAGTGCCGCCAAAAGCGTTTGCAGGTATCCGTGGGAGAATTAGCGCCCTTTGGCACCGACGCTGGCATCTTCCAGGCGGTAGAAGCCGGATTCAAAGGGCAACGCGCCGACTAGGGATGAGTAGGCCAGAGTCTCGATTTGCGCGAACAGATAGATGTTAGGTGCGAGCGCGTGCATATCCTTCAGAAGCGTCTGAAGCTTCTTGCGACGCTCATCGACATTCATTTCCAGAGCCGCTTTCTGTATTTGCGCGTTCATGCCAGGAATGCAGAAGAACGCGCCGGCTTTGGAACATGAAACGGTCTCGATTGCGCGCCCTGCATCCCCATAGGTAGATGTCCAACTGAACGGCGTGATGTCGGCGCCCTCCCAGTCCCCCGTCGTCCACATCTGCAACCATTTTGGCGAGGTAACCGTCCGTATTGTGACCTCAATTTTTACCCGCGCGAGGTCTTGTGCGATCGCCTCATAGGCCGAGGCCCATTCGGGACCTTTGCTATCGACGCGTGCCGCGAGTGTCAGCGAGAATCCCTTCGGGAAACCCGCCTCGGCAAGCAGCGCCTTGGCTCGTGCCGGATCATAGGGGTATGCTTCGATCGCTGGATTAAATCCGAACATCTCCGGAAGAACCCCCTGTCCATTCGGACGCGTAAGGCCATGCATCAGCGTTTGCGCTAACGCCTCGCGATTGACGGCGAGGTTCATGGCGACGCGCACGCGGGCATCGGCAAGCGGCGAAGCAGGAAGCACGTTCGGAAGTGCAATGCCCTCTACCGGGGACCGTTCGCGCGCAAGGACCGTGAAACCCCGCGCACGGAGATCGTCCAAGGCGTCCAAGCCGAGATTCAATGCCAAGTCCACACGTCCAGACACCAGCGCTTGAACGCGGGCAGTCGCATCCGGCACGATCTGCAACTCGATGTGCGAAATCGGACCGCGCCCTCTCCAAGAATCTTTGTAGCGATCAAGGAAATATTTCCCACTGCTCATACCCCAGTCGGTGAGCCTAAATGGCCCGGTGCCGACAGGCTGACGCGAGAAGGCTTCCGAACCCATTTCGCGCCAGGCGCGCTCAGGCACCATGAAGATCAAGCTCATGCGCCGGTCGAGAATAGGGTCGGGGGCCTGCGTCGTAATCTCGATTGTCAGGTTATCTACTTTCACGACATCCGCGACCGCCCGCGCTTCATTACTCGCGAACTGCGAGTCTACCCGACCCTGTTTGAGATATTGGAAGACCGCGACCACCGTATCGGCGGAGAAGGGGTCACCGTTTGAAAAGCGCACGTCGGGCCGCAGCTTGAACCGCCACCGCGTTGCTGTAATTGGCCCCCACTCGGTCGCCAATGCCGGCTTGACTGTACCGTCCGCGCTCAATGCCGTCAGCGCGTCAAAGATATACCCCCATGGGTGTATACCGCCCGTCGAGAGCGAGGCGTAAGGATTCCCCAGGGATGGCGGGCGCGCAGGAACGGCGCCGCGCAGGCTTACGGCATCGCTCGCTTCCGATCCGATTGACGGCAGAAGCACAGTTAGCAGGCTTGCAGCCAACAGCCAGGAGGTCCGGTCCCATTTCATCTCGTATGCCCCGTACCGAGAAGTGTGGCGTAGTTA
>CANJOG010000422.1 GCA_947475475.1 Acetobacteraceae bacterium | reverse complement strand
CTTCCAGTCCGTCGATGATCCGCTGAACGCGGCCTTCATCAAGAAGTGGAAGACCTACACGAAGAATCCGAAGCGCGTGACCAACGATCCGATGGAAGCGCATGTGATCGGTTTCCACATGTGGGTGAAGGCTGTCGAGAAGGCCGGCACCACCGATAGCGATGCGGTGATTGACGCGCTGATCGGCGTCTCCGTGCCGAACCTCTCCGGCGGTTTCTCGACCATGATGCCGAACCACCACATCACCAAGCCGGTGCTGATCGGTGAAATCCAGGCGGATGGCCAGTTCAACACTGTCTGGCAGACGCCCGGTCTCGTGGTCGCCCAGGAATGGTCGCCCTATGTCGCCGAAACGAAGGACCTGATCTCCGATTGGCGTAAGCCGCTGAGCTGCGGAAACTTCAATGTTTCCACCGGCAAGTGCGGCGGATCGAAGACCTGATCTGATCGCTTGAGAAACGCGGGCGGCAATGGTGCCGCCCGCGTGGCTTCCCTCTCGACATTCAATTGCGGGAATTCAATGATGAATTTCCTACAGGCCCCAATGCGCAAAGCATTCTGGCTGCGCGCCCTTCTGGTGGTTGGCCTGCTCTGCGCTTTCGCGCAAGGCCACGCCTGGGCGGATGACGTCTATACCGGTCTGTCATCGACCAATTTCTCGAAAATGCAAGGCAGCATCGAGGAGATCTCCGGCTCCGGCGAGGCCCGCGCGCTGCCCGTTCTGCTGGCGCTGAAAGACGGTGCCCTGCACGCACGCCGCGGCGCCGTCACCGATGGTTCGCTGTTCATCAAGAGTGAGGACGGCAGCTTCGTCGATGCCCGCACCGGCGGAAAGGTCGCTGTCGAGGCAGCCGCGCTGCGGTTGATCCGGCCCAATAATGCGGTGCGCAGCGCGGTGGATGCCGCTCTTGGCGCGCTGCAACTTTTCTCGCCAGATACGGCGACGCGGCGTCACGCGGCCGAGGCCGTCTTCCTCGCCCGCGATGCCGCCAATCTGAAGCTGCTCGACAAGGCGCAAGCCAGCGAAAAGAACGAGCAGATCAGGACTTTACTGTCCGAAGCCCGCGCCTCGATCCTACTCGCCGCCGCCGATACGCCTGAAAAGGACGGGCTTGAGGCCGTGACGATCCTGCGCCTGCGCGGCGACCAGGCCGCCCGCGCTTTGCTGGAAACCGCCGCCAATCAGCCCCCCGCCGTGATCGCCGCCGCGCGTGACGCCGCCAGCTCGATCGCCCGCGTGCAACAGATGTGGTCAATCCTGCAAAACGTCTTCTATGGCGTCAGCCTCGGCTCCGTGCTGCTGCTCGCCGCCTCTGGCCTCGCCATCACCTTCGGCGTCATGGGCGTGATCAACATGGCCCATGGCGAGATGGTCATGATCGGCGCCTATGTGACCTATATCGTGCAGGACCAGCTGAAAATCTGGGCGCCTGGACTGATGGATTACAGCCTTGCCTTCGCCATCCCGCTGGCCTTCCTCGTCTCCGGTATCATCGGCATCGCCATTGAACGTGGCCTGATCCGCTTTCTCTACGGCCGCCCGCTGGAAACCCTGCTCGCCACCTGGGGGCTTTCGCTTGCCCTGCAGCAGGCCGTGCGCAGCATTTTCGGCCCGACCAATCGCGAAGTCAGCACGCCCGGCTGGATGAGCGGCGAGTTTCATCTCGCCGGCCTCGCAATCACCTGGAACCGGCTCTACATCATCATCTTTGCCATCGCGGTGGTTGCCGCCATCATGATCGCGCTGCGCCGCACCTCGCTCGGATTGCAGATGCGCGCGGTGACGCAGAACCGCAAAATGGCGGCCGCCATGGGCATCCGCACACCTTGGGTCGATGCGATGACCTTCGGCCTCGGCTCCGGCGTGGCTGGCATGGCGGGTGTCGCCCTCAGCCAGATCGACAATGTCAGCCCCAATCTCGGCCAGGGCTATATCATCGACAGCTTCATGGTCGTGGTCTTTGGCGGCGTCGGCAATCTCTGGGGCACCGTCGTCTCGGCAACCATGCTCGGCGTGATCAACAAGTTCCTCGAACCCGTCGCCGGCGCCGTGCTTGGCAAGATCATCGTGCTGGTGCTGCTGATCCTGTTCATCCAGCGTAAGCCGCGCGGACTCTTCCCGCAGCGTGGCCGTGCGGTGGAGGCGTGACATGATCATCTCCCGTCTCTCCACCGGCGTTCTTCTCGCCATCGTTTTCGCCGGATTACTGATCGGGCTGAGCGCCTTTGCCACCCCGGTGGATTCCGCGCTCCACGCCTCGCCCTTCATGGTCTCGATCGTCGGCAAATATCTCTGCTATGCGATCCTCGCCCTGGCGGTGGATCTGGTCTGGGGCTTTGGCGGCATTCTCTCACTCGGCCACGCTGCTTTTTTTAGCCTTGGTGGCTACGCCATGGGCATGTATCTCATGCGCGCCATCGGCACGCGCGGCGTTTATGGCAATGCGGTGCTACCGGATTTCATGGTCTTCCTCGGCTGGAAGGAACTTCCCTGGTACTGGCAGGGCTTTGACGTGCTGCCCGTCGCTATCCTGATGGCGATGGTGGTGCCTGGCCTGCTCGCCGCCATCTTCGGCTGGCTCGCCTTCCGCAGCCGGGTGACGGGCGTGTATCTCTCCATCATCACCCAGGCGCTGACCTATGCGCTGCTGCTCGCCTTCTTCCGCAACGATATGGGCTTCGGCGGCAATAACGGCCTGACAGATTTCAAGGACATTGCCGGCTTCCCGCTGCGCTCCCCGCAGACAGGCGCGGCACTGCTGATCATCACCTGCCTGATGCTGGCCGCCCAGTTCTTCGTCTGCCGCTACGTCGTCGGCTCGCGCTTCGGCCGCGTGCTGGTCGCCGTGCGCGATGCCGAAGCCCGCACGCGCTTCCTCGGCTACCGGCCCACCTCCTATAAACTTGTGGTCTGGACGCTCTCGGCCGTGATGGCCGGGCTCGGCGGCGCGCTCTTTGTCCCGCAAGTCGGCATCATCAATCCCGGTGAATTCTCACCCGCCAATTCGATCGAGGCAGTGATCTGGGTGGCCGTCGGCGGACGCGGCACGCTCGGTG
>CANJOG010000421.1 GCA_947475475.1 Acetobacteraceae bacterium | reverse complement strand
GGAGCGCTATTCCTGAGGTGCGTTCAGGCGAGAGCACGCGGCCCTCGCCTGAAAGGCCGGTCAGTCGAGTGGTGCTGCCATCACCTGTTCATGCGCCTTAGCCTCGCAGGAAGTAAGTGCGCGGGCAATTTCCTCGCGCGGTAGGCCGACACCATGCCATTCCAGCTTGCCGCTGACATAGCGCAGCAAGGCATCGTCATGGGCCGGCCAGCCCTCGATCTTGAGCACGTCATGGCCAAGCGCGAGCCGCGCGGCATCGTCCAGATGCATGCGCTCGGCGGCCCAGACGGCAAACAACTTGTCGCGCCGGGCGAGAGTGCGGAAACGCACCTCCTCGTCATGGGCAAATTTCGCTTCAAAACCGCGTTCGCGCTCTTCGAGAATCCGTTCGGGCATGCGTGATCTCCTCACTGTGCCAACTGCTCAGGACCAACATGGTTGCCGTCCGGGGCGTAGGCTCTGATTGCCCATCCAAGATAGCCGTGCCGGGCACCCCGCTGAATCCGGGCCAGTACGTCCGGACCATTACGGACGGTTTGGATAAACGAACGCTACACGATGGCCGGGTGACCTCCGTCGTAGCTGCGCTTAGCCCAGCACCGCCCGCGCCAGCCCGATCATCCGCAGCACTTCCGGATTGCTCACATAGTCCGTGAGCCGGCCCTCCGCCATAAACACCGCCGCTGCCGCATCGCCGCCAGCCACCGGCTCGCCGGCAACCCAGCGCGCGGCGAAATCCAGAATTGTATAGTGGAACTGCAACCGTCCATCGCCATCGCGCACGATGGCATCGACATGATCGAGGAAATGCAGCTCGCCGGCTGCAATCCCGGTTTCCTCCATCAGCTCGCGATGGGCAGCCTCGCGCACGGTCTCGCCGAGCTCCTGCTTGCCGCCCGGCAGGCTCCATTGCCCCAAAGCCGGCGGGGTGCCCCGTTTGATGAGCAGCACCTCGTCACCACGCAGAACGACAACACCGACGCCGATGACCGGGCGGTCGGGAAACGCGCCCACCCCTACTGCGCCGGCTTATCGGCGGGGGGCGCGTCCGGTCCCTCCGCGGGTGCAGCATCGTCCTTCGTCCCGGATTGCACGAGCGGATTGGTGGTGAGGAATTTCAGCGTCGGCACCAGGGCCTGCTGCTTCCAGGTGACAACCTTATAGACCCAGCCGGCATTGACGGCGTTGAACAGATCAGCGGCCTGCTTCTGCGCGCCATCGCCCTTGGCCGAGAAGCGCGCCCAGACATCATTGCCCTCCTGCGCCACCTCGGCGTGCAGAGCCAGCCCATCCTTGGTGGTGAAGTCCGAGAATCCCGTGGCATTTCCAGGCAAATCCACGGACTTTTTGTTCTCGCTGAAGGAGAGGAATTCAAAGGCGCGGAAGATATCGTCGAGCTTGGCCTGCTCGATCGGCGCCGGCGCGGCCGGGCTCACCAGCACCGTCTTGCCGTCGCGCAGGGCGAATTCCAGTCTCTCGCCATCGCGATTAGTTACGATAGCGGCGGCGATTTCCTTGAACTCAAGATTGGCGATCTGGCGATCAATCCACTGATTGCCATCCGCCTCAGCCTCAATCTTGCCATCCGCCAGCCAGGTCTGCGTCTCGCCAGGCTTACGAACATAGATCTCCTCACCACCTCCGGAGGGCCGCGCACGCTTGGTGCCAATAATCAGCTCGACAATCGGCTTGCCCGCACCATCGAGCACGCGCAGCAGCGTGCCCGCCGCACCGGGCTTGGACGGATCGTCCAGCCCCAGGCGCGCAAACAGCGCCGGGTCCGACGTGCGCGGCTCGCGCAGGCGCAATTCCGTCAGACCCGTGAGCAGACCGCGCAATTTCTCGGCGCGGGCGGCATAGTCCTGCTGGTCCGACACCGTCCAGATCGGGCCGCGCTGGGCAATCGTCAGCGTCTTGCCCTCCTTTGAGATCTCGATTTTTTCGGCCTTGGCAAGCGATGCGGCCAAGCCAGGAAAAGCGAGTTGTCCGGCCGAGAGCGTTCCGCGAATTTCGCTGCCGCGTTCGGGGCCAAAGGCGAAGCCGGCCGCAACGGAGACAACACCGAGGCCGAGCAGGAGGAGAGCGGAGCGTGTGTTCATGGTGCGGTCCTCACACATGCGCCCGGGCGCGGCGGCGATTGCGTGCCACGCCGAGGATAATTGCAAGGATGGTCAACACGGCCGGCACCAGCGCGATGCAGAACAGGCGAAGCTCGTTTTGCAGCGTGTTGATGTCGCTGCGCAGTTCCGCCTGCACGCCACGCAATTTCTGCCGCGTCTGGACGATATCGGCGCGCGCGGTATCGATCGCCTCGCGCTGCTCCTGCGTGATGGCCGCCTGCGCGCCCTTGCCATTGCCCTTGCGCAGGCCTTCAAGCTTCTTCTGCACATCGTCGAGATGGGTTTGCAGGCCAAGCTGGGTCTGACGGAATTGCTGCTCCGCGCGGCGCTGCATGGCGTCCACCAGCGTGAAGCTGCGCAGGCTCACACCGCGCGAGCGCAGACCTAGCAGCGCATCACCGCCGGTCAGCGTGCCGACCACATTGGAGAAGAAGGCGCCGTTATCGGCAAAAGGCGAGACTTCGCGGCTGCCCATGACATTCTGCACCTGCACCCAGAAACGATCGGCTAGCACATCGGAATCCGCAACCACGACCAGATTGGCCGGCCCGTCGGAGGTTGCGCGATGCGGCGCCAGATTGTCGGCGCGGTTGACGCCTTCCGGCAGTGCTGGCGGGCCGGTGAATGCGGATTTCAGCACACCGCGCACACGCGCCGCGACCACACGCGCGCCGCCCTCGGGCTTGAACTCGGCCAGAATGCGAGCAGGATCGGGCTGCCCACCACGGAACTTGTCAGCCGGCAGCAGGGCAGATTGATCGGTGGTGGAGAGCAGGGGGGTGAACTCGATCGCGGCCCCCTCCTTCTTCGCAAGCGCACCCGAGGTCGCAATCGTGATCTGACGCAGATCGACAGTCGCCGGATCATTGCGCGAAATACCGTCGCGCACGCTGATCCAGGCGACGTAATCGACCACCGCATTGCGGTCCGACGCATTCGGGC
>CANJOG010000420.1 GCA_947475475.1 Acetobacteraceae bacterium | reverse complement strand
GACCCTCGCCGGTTGCGGTATATTGCCCGGCCGGGGTGCGGCCCGCTTCCTTGCCATTAATATAGAGATGGCCAGCCCGCATCTGGATCACATCGCCCGGCAAGCCGATGATGCGCTTGATATAGTCGGTCGAATTGTCGCGCGGCAGTTTGAAGACAGCGACATCGCCACGCTGCGGCGGGCTGCCAAAAATCCGGCCGGAAAAGATCGGCGGTGAGAAGGGCAGCGAGAAACGCGAATAGCCGTAGCTGAATTTCGAGACGAACAGATAGTCGCCCACCAGCAGCGTGGGGATCATGCTGCCCGAGGGGATGTTGAACGGCTCATAGGCGACTGTGCGGATGCCGACCGCAATCAGGCCCGCATAGATGATCGTCTTGAAATTATCCAGCAAGCCGCCGGATTTGCGGTTGGCCATCGCGCGAGGTTTTCCAGTGTCTTGCCCTGGGGGCGCCCGTGATGGGCGCGCCGTTGAGGATGCCCGGTTCAAGCCGATTGGCCTCCCCGGTGTCAAGCAAGCCGCGCGCGTAGCGGCTCAGCCCGAGGCTTTCGGCACGGCCGAGATGATCACATGGGCATAGGCGTAGGGATATTCATCGGTGATGGTCAGATCGATTCGCGCCACCATGCCCGCCGGCGTGAGCTTTTCCAGCCGCGCGGCCGCCCCATTGGTCAGCACCATGGTCGGCTGGCCGCCCGGCTTGTTCACCACACCGAGATCGGAGTGGAACACCCCCTGGGCAAAGCCGGTGCCGAGCGCCTTGGCACAAGCCTCCTTGGCGGCGAAACGCTTGGCATATGTGGGCGGGCGCAGCTTCTCGGTGCGCCGATTGGCACGGGCGCGCTCGGTTTCCGTGAAAACGCGCAACAGGAAGCGCTCGCCATGCCGCTCCATCACCTTCTCCACACGGCGGATGTCGCAGATATCGGAACCGATGCCGAGGATCATGGTCAACCTTGTTGCACTGACGCGGAGCGAAGCAATCCGCGCCGTTTATTCGAACAAAGTGGCAAGCCGCGCCAGCACATCATCCATCAGCGCGCTTGGAAGCGTATCGACCTTGCGCCCCTTGCGCGCGGCAATATCGAGCACGCGCGGCTGATCGCAGCGGACGATGCCGGTGGTACCGATCCCGCTGATCGCCACGGCAAAGCCGAGACGGCGCGCGAAATCGCCGCCATTGGTGATCGGTAGCACAACAGGAAGGCGGGTCGCATTGTTGAAGGCCTCTGGAGAGACGATCAGGACCGGGCGGGTGCCGCTCTGCTCGTGACCAAGGGTCGGGTCGAGCGAGACAAGGTAGATGTCACCACGCTTCACAGATCTTCCCTGCCGACCGCAGGGGCATCGATCCAGGCGCGGTCTTCTTCGGAGGGTGGCACGGTATAATCAGAGGCGGCCAGCAGTTCGGCCAACGTGTAACGGGGCCGGGGGTGCGGATCGACGACTAGGCGCCCTTCCTCGACCGCCAAGCCGACTTTGGCGCCGGGGGCTAGATGTAGTTGTTCGAGCAATGTGGGAGGAACAGTCAGCATGACCGAGCCGCCGACCTTGCGAAGATTGGTCGTCACCATGTGAAGCATTCCGAATGGAGTTATATATTAGTATAATATTTCCACATTGCAAGCCTCGCATCAAGCTCAGTAACCGGCGCCTGGATCGCAATTGGACAAAGCCGGGATTTCGGCGATGACAGACCGCAGCATTTGTCGAAGCCTCCAGCGGTAGACGATATAGCTCACTGGAATGCTTGCCAGCCAAAAGCCGGCGAGAAAGAGGAAGAACCCGGCTCCGACCGCAGCAAATACACTGAATATCAACGCCAGTGGTATCGTCCAGATCAATAACGCGTTCAAATTCACACTGAGTTCGATCAAAAATTCAGATGAAGTCTCCGCAATCGAAAACCTTCCGCCGGTACTGCCTGCGAACGGACTGAAACTCATTCCGACAAGCCGCTGAACTTTGAATGTTATCCATATATCTGAACGTTTGAACTCGCCGCACCCTTTAGTTGCCAAACCTGATTGCAGGGGTGCCAAGATAAGCGCGACGTCGTGACAATCCGTACGGGGAACGGACTGTCGGCAAACAATCCATCGAGGAAAATTCATACGTCGGTCACGACCGCGCCCGCTCCACCTGATTGATAAACGGCGCCGCCCTTAGCCCCGCAATCACATTGGAGAGATGCCGCAGATCGCGCACCTCCACATCCACCAGAATTTCAAAGAAATCCTGCTGCCGGTTAACGATCTTCAGATTGCTCACCGCCCCGTCATGCTTGGCGATGGCATTCGTGAGGCTCGCCAGCGCGCCCGGTTCATTGGCGGCGATCACGCTCACTCGGCCGACATGGCTCGCCCCCTTGCCGGAGATCTGCCCCTCTTCCCAGTCCACATCGATGAATCGTTCGGGCGTGGCAGAAAAGCTTTCCAGCGTCGGGCAATCCGATGTGTGCACTGTGACCCCCTTGCCCGTCGTCACAATGCCGACAATGCGGTCGCCCGGCAGCGGATGGCAGCAGCCGGCGAAATGCACCGCCATGCCGGGCACCAGCCCGGTCACCGCCATGCCGTCCGGCTTGGTGGTCTGCCGCGCCGAAGTGCGCGGCATCATCGAGGGCATCATGCGCGGCCCGCGCGGGGCGGCGCGTAGTTCCGGATAGAGCGCGTGCACCACGTCCTTGGGGCCGATGCTGCTGGTGCCGACCGCGACGTAGAGGTCTTCCAGATTCGCCTGTTTCAGCGCCTTGAGCGTCGTTTCAAGCTGCTTTTCGCTGCCATCCACGCCTTCCTGGCGGACGGCCTTGGCGAGTGCCACCTTGCCCGCATCGATATGGGTCTGGCGCTGTTGCTGGGTGACAAAGCGGCGGATGCGGGCGCGCGCCTTACCAGTAACGACGAAGCGTTCCCATTGCGGCGAGGGCGTGCCGCCGCGGGTGGTGAGGATTTCGACCTGGTCGCCATTCTGCAATTGATGGCGCAGCGGCATAAGCCGCCCATTCACCCGCGCGCCGATGCAGGCATCGCCCACCTCGGAATGGACCGCATAGGCGAAAT
>CANJOG010000419.1 GCA_947475475.1 Acetobacteraceae bacterium | reverse complement strand
CCGCTGAACTCACCTACGGGCTGGAACGCCTCGCCATGTATGTGCAGGGCGTCGAGAACGTCTATGATCTCGATTTCAACGGCGCCGGCGTCTCCTATGGCGACGTGTTCCTGCGCGCCGAACGCGAATACAGCGCGCATAATTTCGAGGCCGCCAACACGACGATGCTGGCCCGGCATTTCGAGGATGCGGAGGCCGAATGTGGCGCCCTGCTCGACCGCAAGCTGACCCTGCCGGCCTATGACCAGTGCATCAAGGCCAGCCACCTGTTCAATCTGCTCGACGCCCGCGGCGTGATCTCGGTCGCCGAACGCGCCGCCTATATCGGCCGCGTCCGCACGCTCGCCAAAGGCTGCGCCGAGGGCTGGCTAGAGCCCACGCTGGCAAAGGGCACCGTCTGATGCCCGCCTTCTTCATCGAACTCTTCAGCGAGGAAATCCCCGCCCGCATGCAGGCGCGCGCGGCGGACGAATTGTCCCGTCTGGTCGCCGAGGCCCTTAAGCCGCTGAACCCGCGCGACGACCGCCGCTTCTATGGCCCGCGCCGCATCGCCCTGGCACTGGAACTCGACGCCGCCGTGCCGGAGACGAAAATCTCCGAACGCGGTCCCCGCACGTCCGCACCCGAACAGGCACTCGCCGGCTTCCTGCGCAAGCACGGCGCATCGAAGGACGACCTCCGCCAGGAAGGCGATTTCTGGGTGCTGGAGAAATCCTCCCCCGCCATCGCCGCCGCGGGCCTGATCGCCTCCGCCATGCCGGGCCTGCTGCGCCGCTTCTCCTGGCCGAAATCCATGCGCTGGGGCGGCACAAGCAGCTTCACCTGGGTCCGCCCACTGCGCCGTATTGTCTGCCTGCTCGATGGCGACGTGGTCCCCTTCGATCTGGCCAACCCTTCTGGGGAGGCGGGCGGCGATAACGGCCACGGCATCGCCTCGGGAAATCTCACCGAAGGCCATCGCTTCCACCATCCCGGCGCCGTCGAAGTCTCCTCCGCCGCCACCTGGGAAGCGACACTCCGCGCCCGCCACGTCATCGCCGACCAGACCGAACGCCGCGCCAAGATCGAAGCCGGCGTCACGGACGTCGCCCTGGCCAGCGGCTACACCGTGGTCCCCGATTCCGGCCTGATCGACGAAGTCACCGGCCTGGTCGAATGGCCCGTCCCGCTGGTCGGCCGCATCGATGCCGCCTTCATGGACCTGCCGCCCGAGGTGATGCAGGTCTCCATGCGGGTGAACCAGCGCTATTTCGCGCTGCGCCGCCTCGATGCCACGCCCGCCCCGGCCTTCGCCTTTGTCGCCAATATCGCGGCGCATGACGGCGGCAAGGCGATCATCGCCGGCAATGAACGCGTGCTGCGCGCCCGCTTCGCCGATGCCCGCCATTTCTGGGATCTCGACCGCAAGACGAAGCTGGCCGACCGCGTCGCCGCCCTCGAGAAAGTCACCTACCACGCCCGCCTCGGCAGCCAGCGCGAACGCGTCCGCCGCATCGAGCATCTGGCCGGCGCCATCGCCACCCTGATCGGCGCCGACGTCACGCAGGCAAAGCGCGCCGCCCTGCTCGCCAAAGCGGACCTGACCACTGGCATGGTCGGCGAATTCCCCGAACTCCAGGGCGTGATGGGCGGCTATTACGCGGCCCATCACGACGAGCACGCCGCCGTCGCCGCCGCCATCCGCGACCATTACTCCCCGCGCGGCGCCGATGACGAGGTGCCGGACGCCCCGGTGACCGTCGCCGTCGCACTCGCCGACAAGCTCGACCAGCTCACCGCCTTCTTCGCCATTGGCGAGAAGCCGACCGGCTCGGGCGATCCCTTCGCGCTCCGCCGCGCCGCCCTTGGCGTGATCCGCATCATCCGCCTCGGCGGCTTCCGCATTCCGCTGCGTGGCCTGGTCCAGGCCCATGTCGCCCAGGTCGCGGACAGCCTGCGCTCCATCGGCGCCGCCCCGGTCGCCGATGCCGCCCAACTCGCCGAGGACGTGCTGGACTTCATCGCCGACCGCCTGCGCGTGCAGCTCCGCACCGAGGGCGCGCGCCATGACGTGCTGACCGCCGTCTTCGCCGCCGGCGCCGATGACGATCTCACCCGTGTGCTGGCCCGCACAGATGCGCTGGCCGCCATGCTCGGCACCGATGACGGGCTCAACCTGCTCGCCGCCTATAAGCGCGCCGCCAATATTCTCCGCATCGAAGAGAAGAAGGACGGCCCGCATAACGGTGCAGTTGACGCAGCCCTGCTGGAAGCCGAGGAGGAGCGTGTGCTCGCCTCCACGCTGCGCCTGACCGGCCCCGCCATCCACGATTTGTTGACCGGAGAGGATTATGCCGGGGCGATGACCGCCATGGCCCAGCTCCGCGCTCCGCTCGACCCGTTCTTCGACCGTGTCACGGTCAATGCGCCGCAACCTGCCTTGCGTTCCAATCGTTTGCGGCTACTCCACCAGCTCCGCGCGGTCATGGACCGGGCGGCCGATTTTTCGCGTATCGAGTCCTGAGGAAATATTATGTCCAAATGGGTGTACAGCTTCGGTGCCGGGCACAACGAAGGGCGCGCGGAAATGCGCAACCTGCTCGGCGGCAAGGGTGCCAATCTGGCGGAAATGGCCTCGATCGGCCTGCCCGTCCCCCCCGGCTTTACCATCACCACCGAACTCTGCACGGCCTTCTACGATAACGGCCGGCAGTATCCGGACGATCTGGACGGCCAGGTCCGTACCGCTCTCGCCCGCATTGAGGACGCCGTCGGCCTGAAGTTCGGCGACAAGCACAAGCCGCTGCTCGTCTCCGTCCGCTCCGGCGCGCGCGTCTCCATGCCCGGCATGATGGACACGGTGCTGAATCTCGGCCTGAACGACGTCACCGTCGAAGGCCTCGTACTCAGCTCCAACGATGCCCGCTTCGCCTATGACAGCTATCGCCGCTTCATCCAGATGTTCGGCAGCGTCGTGCTCGGCGTCGATCACCACCGCTTCGAAGAGATCATCGAACACGTGAAGTTCGATCGCGGCGTGACGGAAGACACCGCACTGACCGCCCAGGATTGGCACCGTGTTGTCGATGGCT
>CANJOG010000418.1 GCA_947475475.1 Acetobacteraceae bacterium | reverse complement strand
TTGGCGCCGCGGGCGGCCTCGCGCGCGCGGTCGATCGCGGCGTGCAGCGGCAGGATCAGCGGGGCGTTGTCAGCGATGCGGAGATTGTCCGGACCCACCTTCAGCCCCTGGGCGGAGACGCGGGCGATTTCGTCGAGCAGGTGGATCGGATCGACCACCACGCCATTGCCGATCACGCCCAGCTTGCCGCGCACCAGCCCGCTCGGCAGCAGCGACAGCTTGTAGGTCTGATTGCCCACCACCAGTGTATGGCCGGCATTATGCCCGCCCTGGAAGCGCACCACGACATCCGCGCGGCTGGCCAGCCAGTCCACGACCTTGCCCTTCCCCTCGTCGCCCCACTGGGCGCCGATGACGGCAACATTGGCCATTCCTGATTACTCCGCCTGGATGGGAACGGCTGTGCCGTCGAGAAGATAATGGGTGCAGAGCATCCGGCGGGCTTCCGCCAGGATGTCGTCCACCTTCCCCAGCGCGGAGACGGTGGCAAAGCCGCGCCGGCGCAATGCCGGACCATGTGTATGGGCGGGATCGGCCTCGCGGGCAATAAAGACGCGCGGCCGCGAGCCACGCGCGCCGACCGCACGGTGCAGCGCATCCGGATACAGTGTCAGGCCGGTCGCCGGCTCGGACTCGCCACAGATATAGCGCCCGCCACGGCCCAGTTCCTCGTGCCGCCCTGGCGCATAGACGGTGACGCAGACGCCGGAGTGATAGCGGAAGCCGCGAAATTCCACCGGATCGACCGTCAGGCGGATATGCGGCGCACGGGCCCGGATGGCGGCCAGGCTGGCGGCCAGGCGCTCGGCATGGGCGCGCGCCTCGACCGGCAGATCGGCAGCCGCCAGCGCCGCCATGGCGCGGTCCGCCGGGCCGGCGGCCAGCAGAAGATCGGTGAGCGTGCCGGCCAGCGGACCGGCGCGCTCGGTCACGGCAGCCGCGTCCTTGCGGTCCAGCGCCCGCACCAGCGCGGCGCGGCGGTCCGGCGGCAGGCCGGCGGCGTCGACCAGTGCGGTGGCGAGCGAGGGCAGTGTCAGGTCGAAGGAAACGCGCTCCAGCCCAAGAGCCGCCAGCGCCTCAGAGCCCACCAGCACCATCTCGGCATCGGAGTCCGGACTATCGACGCCAATCATTTCAATGCCTGCCTGGACCAGTTGCCGGTCCGGCGAGAGCGAATTGCCGCGCAGACGCAGGCAGGTGCCGGCATAGGACAGGCGCAGCGGCCGCGGCGCGCCTTCCAGGCGGGTGGTGGCGATGCGGGCAATCTGCGGCGTGATATCGGCGCGGATGCCCATCATGCGATGGCTGTCCGGGTCCATCACCCGGAAAGTCTGGTCCGCCACGGCGGCACCGGAACCGGCCAGCAGCGTCTCCTCAAACTCCACCAGAGGCGCCTCGACGCGCTGATAGCCATGCAGCGAGAAGACCTCCATGAGCGCATGCACGGAATTGGCCTCTACCTCCGCATCCGGGGGCAGCAGGTCACGCAGTCCGTTCGGCAGCAATCCGGGATTGGGGCTGAGGTCTTCGGTCATGTCTCGATCATGCAAAAAGGCTCGGAATCAAGGCGGGCGGGCTATAGCACCGGCGGCACCGGGCCGAAAGCGCGGGAGGAACGCTCTTTTCAGGCGTCAGACAGCAATATCACCCAGCCAGACGACCAGCGAGGCGATCTCCGCCCTTCCCCGCGCCCGCTCGAAGAGTTTCCGGTCGGCGGTGACCAAGGGCGCGCCGAGTTTGAGCGCCAAGGCAAGGTAGAGCGTGTCATAGACAGTGATGCCAAGTTCGGCAGAGAGCCGCGCGGCCTCGGCAGCCAATCCGGCCAAGGGTGCCTCGATCACCGGAATCTTGCACAGCCCGGCGACGCGGTCCGCGCATTGCTGCTGGGTCAGTTCGCCGCGGATATGCCCCATGGCCCATATCGCGTTGCAGGCCTCTGCCAGGTAATGCGCCGGCGCATGGCGAACCGGCAGGTCGAGAAGGCAGGCGGCCTTGTCAGCAAGCGGCTCTGAGACAACCCATTTGATGGCGACCGACGCATCGATAACGGCGAGGCCGTCTGGCGCCAGGCTCCCTATTCCGCGTGCCATCCGTGGTCCCGATAATGCCGGATAACCTCGGCGCTGTCTGACATCTTCCGACCTGCCGTCTCTGCGCGCAGCCGGGCGGCCTCCTGCTTCCAGTCCGGCTCTGGCCGCAGCGCCTCCTCCAGAATCGCCCGGTGCTCCGCCTCGACCGAACGGCCATGCGCCTGGGCGCGGGCCTTCAGCGCCGCGACGACCGCGTCATCGAGATTGCGAACCAGCAGGGCGCCCATCCTGGCCTCCTGAGCGAATGATATCACTAATGATAGCAATGCTGAGCGCCAGCTTCAAGCGCCACGAAAAAGGGGCGGAAGATCGCTCCTCCGCCCCTCATCACCTAAGGTGGGCTTCAGCCTACCATCGACACATCGGGCGCGATGCAATTTGGTGGGCTGAAGCCCACCCTAAGCGACCTCACCTTGCGAGATCAGAACTCCAGCACCGTCGCCTGCACCACATGCGGCAGCGCCCGCACGGCCGCGAGCACGGCGTCCGACACGCTTTCATCGACCGACACCAGGCAAATCGCATCGCCGCCCGGCGCGGTGCGGCCGAGGTTGAAGGTGGCGATATTGATGCCGTTCTGCGCCAGCAACTCGCCGAACTTGCCGATGAAGCCCGGCTTGTCCTGGTTGGTGACATACAGCATGTGGCGGCCGAAATCGGCTTCCACCGCGATGTCCTTCACCTCGACGAGGCGCGGACGCGAACCGGCGAACAACGTGCCGGAGACGCTGCGCTTCTGCTCGGCGGTCTCCACCGTGATACGCACCAGCGTCTGGTATTCGCTGGGACGATCGAGCACCGTCTCCGCCACCTCGATCCCGCGATCGCGCGCGGCGACCGGGGCGCTGACCATGTTCACTTCCATGATCGGCGCCAGCAGACCGGCCAGAGCGGCAGCCGATAGCGGCTTGTGGTTCAGCTTCGCGGCCTGGCCCTCATATTCGATGGTGACACGCGTGAGCACGCCTTCGCGCGCCTGGGTGAGCTGGCCCGC
>CANJOG010000417.1 GCA_947475475.1 Acetobacteraceae bacterium | reverse complement strand
TTGCAGCAGCGGCACGTCGGCGCGGACCATATCGCCGTCCTGCACGAACAGTTCCTCGATAATCCCGCCTTCCAGATGCTGGATGGTTTTGATGCGGCCCTGCGGCACGATCTCGCCCGTCGCCACCGCCACCTCATCAAAATGCGCGAAGATCGACCATATAAAAAACAGGCCCACAAAGCCCATCAACGACCAGGATAACGGACGCCAAGTGGGCGCGGATTGGTTGGCAAGAAGAACGTCGAGGCGGCTCATGGTGCTGTCCTCTAAGCCGGCTTGGCGTCGGAGGCGGGCTCATTGCCGCCTGACGGCACGACCCGCATAACGGGCGCGGCTTCCGCAGGCCGCGGCGCGGCGGCCTGCAAGACTTTCTGCGCGGGTCCGGCCGCGCGGATACGGCCCTTTTCCATGATTACAACGTTATGGCAGGCCTGCACGATCATGGGGCTGTGGCTGACCAGAATAATCGTGTGATCGCGCGATAAGGTCAGCAGACTATTGCGCAACTCCTCCTCGGCGGCCCGATCCACGTTCGATGTCGGCTCATCCATCACCAATACCGGCGGATCGCCTACCAAGGCGCGCGCGATGGCAATGCGCTGGCGTAAGCCGCCGGGAAGCTGCATGCCGGCCTCGCCCACGGGCGTGCCATATCCTTTTGGCAAACTGACAATAAGATTGTGCGCGCGCGCCAGCGTGGCGGCGCGAATAATTTCCTCATCGGACGCATCGGGGCTCACGCAGGCGATGTTCTCGCGGATGGTGCCTGCGAACAGCGTGCATTCTTGCGGCACATAGCCGATCCAACGCGCCAGATCGCTGCGGGAAAATTGCGCGATATCGGCGCCATCGATCGAGACGTGGCCTTCGGTGGGCCGGTAAAGGCCCAGCATTAACTTCGCCAGGGTGGTTTTACCGCAGCCGTTGGGGCCCATGACGGCGGTCATGCCGCCGGCGGCGATATCGAGCTTGATGCCTTCCACGGCGGGCGGCGCATCGGGCGCATATTGGAAGGTGACATTGTCGAGCGTGATGCGTCCGGCGGGACGCGGCATCTGAATGGCGCTCGATACGACTTCCTCTTCTTCCCCGAAGACGCGGCCCAATCGTTCGGCGGATTGCTTGAACGCCGCATAGCTGCGCCACGCGCCGACAAGCTGGTTCAACGGCCCCAGTAACCGGCTGGAAAGCATATTGGCGGCGATGAGCCCGCCGATGGTGAGTTTCTGGTCGAGAATGGCCAGGGCGCCGATGGTTGTCATGGCGATGGAAGCGATCAGGGTCATGCTCTGCGCGAGATAAACATAGCGTTCGGACTGGGCGCCCCGCTCCAGGCCACCAACGATGGAGGCTTCCTGGCGTTCCTCCCACACCTCGCGCATGCGGCCGCCGAGGGCCAAGGCCTTGATGGTGGTCCGTCCCGCAATCAGTTCAGACACCAGCGCGTCGCGGCTGATGATCTTGAGTTTTTCCTTGTCGGTTGCATCGCTGACAAACCGGCCCGCATGCCACGCCAAGCCCACGAACACCGCGAAGACGGCCACGAGGACCCAGAACACCGGCAAGGCAATGACGGCGACAATCGCCAGAAACAAAACCGCGAACACCAAATCGGTGACCAGAACTGCCGTGGCGCCCGACAATGTGTTGCGGATCACTTCCGCATCGCGAAATAAGATTTGCCAGAAAGACGCGGGCCGCCCTTCCAGGCTGCGCAACGGCAGAGCCAGCAGCTTGTCCATCAGCCGGCGGCTGACGGCGATGTCGATACGCAAGGCGACGGTCTGCAAGATACGGGCGCGGGTTCGGCGCAAAATGAAATCAAATGCAACTACAGCAAGAATGCCGATGACCAGACCCTGTAGCGTGCTGAGGCCAGCGTGGAAGATCACGCGGTCATAGACCTGCAACACAAAGACCGGAACCGCCACCGCCAGAATGTTGATGAAGAACGATACCGCCAGCACCTCCTTGAACAGAGGCGTCAGCGGTTCGATCAGGGCCTTAAGCCATTGGGCGAAGGCCTCCCCCGGAGGCGCGGCCAGAGATGGATTTGATGCGTTCTGCATAGGCCGGAACTTAGCGTATTTCCTTGCGTTGGCATACACCCGCCGATGCCATATCCACCCCTCAAAAGGGGGATTTTCAATGCCTTAGCCTTGGACCCCGCGTCTGGCTTTGGATATGCTCGGGGTGGGAAATTTTGGGGGACTGCCAGCGTGAGAGACGAAGCCCTGCCGCCGGAGGGTCCGGACGAGACGGACCCCGTTTTTCGCCGTCTTTTGCGCGGCGCAGGTGAGCGTTTTGCCGCCATTCCCTGGCGCAATGCGATTAGCGGTCGCTGGTGGTGGAACTGGTTCAAGCACTCCATGGTCCAGTCGGGCCGCCTGACGACACTTTTAGGCCTGATACTTCTTCTAGGTGTGCAGCTTGAAGATCCTTCCGTGCTGCGTCTGGTCCGCGCGCGGGTGTTCGATTTCTATCAAACCACCAAGCCGCGCACGCTGGCCGAAGATAGCCCGGTCGTCATCCTCGACATCGATGAAAAAAGCCTGGCCGAACAAGGGCAGTGGCCGTGGCCGCGCACGGTTATCGCCGAATTGATCCGTCGCACGACCGAAGCCGGCATCGCTGCTATCGGTTTCGACGTTATGTTCGCCGAGGCGGACCGGACTTCCATTTCGAAAGTGATCACCAGCCTGCCCGAGAGCGCACTCGATGGCGCGACCCGCGCACGGCTGCAGAACGTCCCCACCAACGATCAGCTTTTGGCAGAAGTTATCGCCGCCAGCGGCAAGGTGGTACTGGGACAAAACGCCTTTGGTTCAAACCGTGACTATAACGGCGAACCGCCGCTGACGTCCTTTGCCAAGGTCGGCGATGATCCCATGCCGTTTCTGGAGCGATACGCCGGTGTGCTGCGGCCCTTGCCGGTCCTCGACCAGGCCGCCGCCGGGCGTGGCCTTGTCAGTCTATCCGAGAAATTCTTCGACGGCATCGTCCGACAGGTGCCGACCGTATCGGCTTCCGGCGAGGATTTGTATCCGTCCCTCGCCCTTGAGATGTTGCGCCTGAAGCTGGGCG
>CANJOG010000416.1 GCA_947475475.1 Acetobacteraceae bacterium | reverse complement strand
GATCGCCCCGAGCGAGCATTGGCCCAGCGCGAAACGGATCACCTCCCCCTTCCCGCCAGAACGCCAGGCAGTCGGCGTCATGCCGAGCAGCGCGTCAGATTGCGCGTAGAACCGCCCGGATGAGCCGAATCCGGCCTCGTAGATCGCCCCGGTGACACTGCCGCCGCCCTCCAGCGCCAGCCGCGCCCGCCGCCCCCGCTCGGCGCGGATATAGGCGCCGGGGGCCAGTCCGGTTTCCGCCTTGAACCCGCGCTGGAACGCCACCCGCCCCAGCCCCGCCGTGCGGGCGAGCGTGTCGAGCCCCGGAATCTCTTCGCTGACCGCGATCAACCGGCAGATTTCCGCGATCGGGCTCGCCACCTTTGCCGCATCCGGCCGGCAGCGCTTGCAGGGCCGGAATCCAGCGCGCTCGGCCTCGGCCCCGGAGGCGAAAAACCGCACATTCTCGGGCCTCGGCCGCCGCGACGGGCAGCCGGTGCGGCAATAAATGCCTGTCGTGGTCACCGCATAGATCGGCGGCCCATCGCCCGAGTCTGGCCGAGGACTCTCCGTGCTCATGAAATCCATCCTGCCCTCCATCGCTGCCTCGGAAAAGCCAGTCTGAGCCCGCCAGCCAGCCCGCGCACTCCGCCCTGTGCACCACATTCGCGCTCCGTATCGCGACATAGTTGACGCAGTCGGTTGGCTGCCGCTACATGTCTGTGGGATTTTTTCCCACATTCATTCGAAAGGCAGACAGCATGAAACCGCCTTCCCCCACCCAGCACGGCGCCGCGCCCCAGCCGCCACGCGGCTTCACCCCGCCCAGCATCACCGCCGGCACCGGCCAGCTCACCACCGGCACCGGCGCCAGCAAGACCACCACCGCCGTGACCACGCCGATCAGCCTCGGCAGCACGGACAGCCATCTCGTGGATAACGAAACCGGCGCCGTCATCACCGGCGGCGATGCCCGCTTCGACATTCTCGAGCAGGGCACAGGAGCGACCATCACGCTCGGCAACGGCAATGACCACGTCACCGTGACCGGCAGCGGCGCCACGATCACGCTGGGCAATGGCAATGATGTGATTGAGATCGGAACCGGACACGGTGGACCGGGCCATGGTGGACCCGGCGGCGGCCACGGTTTCGGCCCGCCCCCGCCGTCTTCGTCATCGTCCAGCACCGCCGTCCCGGTCACGTCGGACACGATCACGCTCGGCAGCGGCACCAACATGATCTTCCTTGGCGGCTCGGGTAACACCGTCAATCTCGGCACAGGCAGCACCACGGTTGAGGCCACCGGCGCGCTGAACAACCACTTCGTCCTGGCGTCGGCCGGCGGCAACCTGACGCTGAATGGCTTTTCCACCACCAACGGCGACACGCTGGACCTGACCCAGCTCCTCTCCGGCGTCAGCCTCGCCTCAGACCTGTCCAATCTCGGCTCCTTCATCGGCGTCGCGACGCAGGCGGACGCGAAACATGCCGGCTGGACAGATACGGTCCTGACCATCACTGGCACCGCGGGCACCGGCACGGTGACGCTGGTCAATACCGGCTCCAGCCTCACCCTCGCCTCGCTGGAAACCTCCAGCCTGATCCTGCCCACGCATTGAGGCGGCAAACGGGGACGGCGAGACCGCCGGGCCGTCCCCAATCTCGCCGTGCTCCACCGTTGCAGGCTATGATTGGCCAGGACGACGGCACGGAACCCGGCAATGACCACCACCAAGCTACAACTGCTCTATTTCTTCGACCCGTTCTGCGGCTGGTGCTACGCCGCCGCCCCGGCCCTCGCTGGCCTCGCCGAAACCTGGCCCACATCGCTGAAAATGATGCCGTCGGGCCTGTTTTCCGGCCCCAACGCACGACCAATGACGCAAGGCCTCGCCGATTACGCCTGGCAGAATGACCAGCGCATCGAACAGCTCACCGGCGAGCGTTTCACCACCTTCTATCGCGACAATCTTCTGCGCGGCGAAAATCTCCACTTCGATTCCGGCCCGGCCACCCGCGCCATGACCGCGCTCGCCGCCATCGACATCGCGCTGGAACCCGCCTTCCTGCACGCCGCCCAGCTCGCCCGCTATGTGGACGGGCTGGACACCACAAAGCCCGCCACCCTCGCCGCCATCGCCGCCGACCTGGCCGCCAGCGCCGGCATCGCGCTGGACCCGGATGCCTTCGCCAAACTCATCGAGACCAGCGAGACCCTGCGCGACACCACCGCCCAGCGCATTGCCACCAGCTTCGCCGCCATGCAGCGCCTGCCCTCCTCAGGCGTGCCGCAACTCGCCGTTGTGGCGGACGGACGCGCCGGCGTGCTCAACGGCGAGACGCTCTATTCCGGCCCGGATGTCGCCATCGCCACCGTGCGCAAGTTCCTGGACGGGGCATAGCACCGCAGCCCAGCCGCGCAGGACACGCTTCCGTCCCACCTTGCACCGCCGCCGTCGCATTGCCAGATTTCGCGCACGCATTAGGTGAAGGCAGACAATGACCGACAAGCCCGGATACACGCCGCCCAAAGTCTGGACCTGGGACAAGGAGAATGGCGGCCGCTTCGCCTCCGTCAATCGCCCGATCTCCGGCCCCACGCATGAGAAGGACTTGCCGGTCGGCAAGCATCCGTTCCAGCTCTATTCCCTGGCCACGCCCAATGGGCAGAAGGTCACGATCATGCTGGAGGAGCTGCTGGCCCGCGGCCACACCGGCGCGGAATACGACGCCTGGCCGATCCGCCTGACCGGCGAGCAATTCGGCAGCGGCTTCGTCGAGGTCAATCCGAACTCGAAAATCCCCGCCCTGATGGACCGCAGCGGCCCGACCCCGTTCCGCGTGTTCGAAAGCGGCGCGATCCTGCTGCATCTGGCGGAAAAATTCGGCGAATTCCTGCCGCCCACAGGTGCCGCACGCGCCGAATGTCTGTCCTGGCTGTTCTGGCAAATGGGCAGCGCCCCCTATCTCGGCGGCGGCTTCGGCCATTTCTACGCCTATGCGCCCGAGAAATTCGAATATGCGATCAACCGCTTCGCTATGGAGGTGAAACGCCAGCTCGACGTGCTGGACCGCCGCCTCGCCGACAACGAATATATCGCAGGCCCCGACTACACCATCGCCGATATCGCCATCTGGCCCT
>CANJOG010000415.1 GCA_947475475.1 Acetobacteraceae bacterium | reverse complement strand
CTTCTGGCCACACCGCAATGACGAACACCGGCCTGCCGAAGGTCAAATACCGCAGAGTTTGGACGTACCGTCACCGCGAACCACACAAATGGTCAGCCAGATACAGAAGCTATCCGACCACAAGTGATGAATTTCCGCAGCCTGCTAAAAGTGCGCGATATCATTGCTGTAATTGAGGCTAAGCGCTGGCCGGATGAGGCTTCAAATTAGTCCAGCGCGAACTGATCGAGTTACCCCCGGGGTCTGTTCTATACGCCGATCATCGATCTATTTTTGGCCGGATCTGCTCGGGTACTATATTGGAAAGACCCTTTATGAAGAGGCCCCTGCTCCGATGGATTTCCCCAATGGCTGGGACCTCCCCCGCATCCAGGCCCATATCGCGGCCAATCTCGCTGTCTCCGCCCACCTCGGCCTCAGCGTCGAGGCGGCTTCGCCGGAGCGGGCGCTGGTCCGGCTCAACCCCTTCGCCCAGGCGCTGCGGCCGGGCAATATCGTCTCCGGCCCGGTGATGTTTGCTGCCGCCGACGTGGCCGCCTATGCGCTGATCCTGGCGCGGACCGGCGATATCGCGGCGGTCACCATCGACCTGGACATGAATTTCCTCCGCCCGGCCACTGGCCTGCCGTTGCTGGCCGAGGCGGCGGTGCTGCGCGCCGGGCGGCGGGTGTTTCTCTGTGAAGTGCGGATTTCCGCCCCCGAACCCGGATCGCCGGCCCTGGCGCATGCGCTGGCCCGCTATGCCCCCAGCCTTTAGGGGCGGCCATGCGTGGCTTTCCGGTGTGAGAAGCCTCGCCGGGGGTAGAGTCCCCCGCCCCATCTGGCTATAAGGGGCCGCTTTTTGGGGCAGGCCCAGCCTCGAAGCGCCCCTTGCCCGCGCGTGATGCGGCAAGGCAGGCGGCAGCTTCCGGGGCACCAGAGATCAGAGGATTTCCATGACGCGTCAGATCGGCCACTTCATCGGTGGCAAGAAGGTCGAGGGCCTCTCAGGCCGCTTCGGCGATGTTTTCGACCCGAACACGGGTGAAGTGCAGGCGAAGGTCGCCCTGGCCTCCAAGGCCGAGGTTGAGGCCGTGATCGCCAATGCCGAGGCAGCCCAGGTCGAGTGGGGCAATACCAACCCGCAGCGCCGCGCCCGCGTGCTGATGAAGTTCCTTGAGCTCGCCAACAAGGACATGGACAACCTGGCCCGCCTGCTCTCCAACGAGCATGGTAAGACCATCCCCGATGCGAAGGGCGATGTGCAGCGCGGCCTCGAAGTGGTCGAGTTCGCCATCGGCATCCCGCATCTGATGAAGGGCGAATACACTGAAGGCGCCGGCCCGGGCATCGATGTCTATTCCATGCGCCAGCCGCTGGGCGTTGTTGCCGGCATCACGCCGTTCAATTTCCCGGCCATGATTCCGCTCTGGAAGGCCGCGCCGGCTCTCGCCTGCGGCAATGCCTTCGTGCTGAAGCCGTCCGAGCGCGATCCTTCATGCCCGATGCGCATCGCCGAGCTGTTCCTCGAAGCCGGCCTGCCGCCGGGCGTATTCAACGTGGTGAACGGCGACAAGGAAGCGGTCGACGCTATTCTGTATGATCCGCGCATCAAGGCGGTGGGCTTCGTCGGCTCCTCGCCGATCGCCCAGTACATCTACGAAACCGCTGCCGCGAACAACAAGCGCGCGCAGTGCTTCGGCGGTGCGAAGAACCACATGATCATCATGCCGGATGCCGACATGGACCAGGTGGTTGACGCCCTGGTCGGCGCCGGCTTCGGCTCCGCTGGCGAACGCTGCATGGCGATCTCCGTTGCCGTGCCGGTGGGCGAGGCAACCGCCAATGCGCTGATCGAGAAACTGACCCCGCGCGTCGAAGCGCTGAAGGTCGGGCTTTCCAATGACTCCACGGCCGATTACGGCCCGATGGTCACCAAGGAAGCTCTCGCCCGGGTGAAGGGCTATGTCGATCTCGGTGTGCAGGAAGGTGCCAAACTCGTCGTCGATGGCCGTGGCTTCAAGATGCAGGGCTATGAGAATGGCTACTTCATCGGCGGCTGCCTGTTCGACAACGTCACGCCGGACATGCGCATCTACAAGGAAGAGATCTTCGGCCCAGTGCTTTCGGTGGTCCGCGCCAAGACCTACGAGGAAGCCGCCGCCCTGCCGTCCACGCATGAATATGGCAACGGCGTCGCCATCTTCACCCGCGATGGCGACACGGCCCGCGACTTCACTGCGCGTGTGAACGTCGGCATGGTCGGCGTGAATGTCCCCATCCCGGTTCCCATCGCCTACTACACCTTTGGCGGCTGGAAGCGGTCGGGCTTTGGCGATCTCAACCAGCATGGCACGGATTCGGTTCGCTTCTACACGAAGACCAAGACCGTCACCTCGCGCTGGCCGTCCGGCACGAAGGAAGGCGCGGAATTCGTCATCCCAACGATGAGCTGAGAAGGCATGGAGCTGAAAAGGCGGGCCGGGGACGACCTCGGCCGGTCTTTCGGACTGCGTTGAGAGCAGGGCCGGGGCGGATCGCCTCGGCCCTGTTGTCGTTTGTGGCGGGCGGTGCGGTACCGGGTTGCGCAATTTGGTGAAGGCGGCGGGAAAATGAGTGTGCCGCCGGGTGCGCTCGAAGACTTATTCCAGCATGGCGGGAGTCTGGCCATCCCGACATCTAACATTTGATGTTGAAATTACATGGAAAACGATCGCAAGGGCTTGGCGGCGGTTAGAAAATTGAGGTGTTCACGCCGCTTTGGGCGTGCCAGAACGGGCCCGCTTCGGGCTGCATGTAATGAGAATTTGTCCCGATCGACGAGGGTAGATCCATATGGGTGAATCCGCGCCACCGCCCAACGTGACGCCACCGCGACCGGGCATCGCGGCCGGGGGCACCGCCTCCCTCATCAAATGGACCTATGGCCTGGTCAACCGCCTGGCGATGCTGCTGGATGCGGCTTTCCTGATGGGTGGCGGGCTGGTTTTCTGGCTCATATCCGAGCCGCAGCAGAGGCCGTTGACCTTTCTCCAGGCGGGGGCGGTCTCCACCACGACGCTGGTCTGTTTTCACTTTCTGATCAGGGGCATGCGCGCTTACAGGAGCGAGCGGTATATCCGGATTCATCGCGCCATTAACGATG
>CANJOG010000414.1 GCA_947475475.1 Acetobacteraceae bacterium | reverse complement strand
GTCTGGCCGCCGGGGGAGCCGTCCAGCACGGCGAGCTGGCCGGTGGCGAGCTGGCGGGAGGTGCCGGCCTCCATCACCACCGCATTGCCGCTGGCGACGTTCACGCTGGCGGGGCGATCCGCTGCGCCGCCATTGACGGCGTAATAGCCAGGACCGTTGAGCGTGACGCTGCCGCGCGGGGTCTGGATTGTGACGGTGTGGCCGGGGCCGGCGAATGGGCCGCCATAGCGGACGCAGGCGCCGCCCTGGGCCAGGTTGGCGAGCAGGCCGCCTTCATCGAGGCGGAGCACATCGAGCTGGGTGCCGCCTTCGACGACGAGGCGCGTGCCGGCGATTTCAATCTCCGCGCGCGATCCGGGTTCGGCCCAGAAGGAACTGCCCGAGGTGACTGGCCAGTTCAGCGTGGCCGGCACCCATTCGGTGTCTTGCGGGCCGTGGAAAGAGACGCGGCCGGCGAGAATGGCGACGCGGCCGACCAGGGCCGGCGGCTCGATGCCGTCGGGCGCGGGTTCGTAGCTGTCGTCATTGCCCTGGGCGCGCAACGGGGTGAGCGGCATGGCCAGCAGCAGGGAGAGTGCGGCCAGCGGGGCTGCGGCGGTGCGGATGAAGCTCTGGCGGGGGGGCTGGCGCATGTGAGGTGCCTGTCTGTTGGCGTGCAGGGCGGGCACGGCCCATCCTGGTGGAAGCGTGGTCAGTCAACGCGCAGATCGTGGCGGAATCGCGACCGAAAATGGCCGCGATCAGGGGCGTGACATGGCAGCGATGTAATGGGGCCGCTTCAATCCTGACATCATTCCGCCGTGCTGGGGCAACGATTGGGGTGCTGCATGCGTTGCATACCAATCGGCATTTCCGATTGGTAGAATTGGTGGAGCGCTCGTCATGATCCGCAAGATCGCCGTGCTTGCCGCGCTGTTTGCCGCCGCGACCCTCGGTGGCTGCGCGGTTTATGAGCCCTATCCGCCGATGGCCTATGCGGCGCCAGGATATTACGCGCCGCCTGCGGTCTATGGCGCGCCGGTTGTGCTGGTTCCGGGCTGGGGCGGTGGGTATCGCGGGCATCACCGGGGGTGGCGGTGATGTGGTGCGCCCGGGGCACCGCATCCTCCAGCCCGTTAGCTGAGCCAGGTGGGGACCGGGAGGTTCTTGCTGCGCAGGAAGTCCGGGTTGAACAGCTTGGACTGATAGCGCGAGCCGCCGTCACAGAGGATGGTGGCGATGGTGTGGCCGGGGCCCAGATTGCGCGCCACCCGGATGGCGGCGGCGATGTTGATGCCGGCGCTGCCACCGACCGAGAGGCCTTCATGGATCAGCAGGTCGAAGATCTGTTCCAGGGCCTCTGAATCGGGGATGCGGACGGCATCGTCGATCGGCGCGCCGGTGAGGTTTTCGGGCACGCGGGATTGGCCGATGCCTTCGGTGATGGATGAGCCTGCGATGCTGAGATCGTTGGATTTCACCCAGCCATAGAGGCCGCTGCCTTCGGGATCGGCGAGGATGATCTTCACCTTCGGGTTGCGCGCCTTCAGCGCCATGCCGACGCCGGCCAGCGTGCCGCCAGTGCCGCAGGCGCAGGTGAAGGCGTCGATGCGGCCATCCGTTTGGTCCCAGATTTCCGCGCCGGTGGTGGTGCGGTGGCCCTCGCGATTGGCGAGATTGTCGAATTGATTGGCCCAGACCGCGCCCATCTCTTCGGCGAGGCGACGGGAGACGTGGACGTAATTGCCGGGATCGCGGTAGGGCGCGGCCGGGATCAGGCGGAGATCGGCGCCGATCATGCGCAGGAAGTCGATTTTTTCCTGGCTCTGGGTTTCCGGCATGACGATGACGGTGCGGTAGCCGCGGGCGTTGCCGACCAGGGTGAGGCCGATGCCGGTATTGCCGGCGGTGCCTTCGACGACGGTGCTGCGCTTGGGATCGCCGGGGACGAGCAGGCCGCGTGCTTCGGCATCCGCAATGATAGCCAGGCCGGCGCGATCCTTCACCGAGCCGCCGGGGTTCATGAACTCGGCCTTGCCCAGGATGGTGCAGCCGGTCGCCTCCGAGGCGCGGCGGAGCTTGATCAGCGGGGTGTTGCCGATTGAGGCGGCGAGACCATCCGAAGTGGTGGCGAAGGGGTGCGTCGTGCTGGGGGACATCTTTGCGCTGCTGGACGTGATCGGGGTATTCGGGGGAGTATTCCACGGATGGTGGGGGCTGGCGAGGGCGGGGCCGATCGGGCGTCGCGTGGCCGGCTCAAGCAGGAGCAGGTTTCATGGTCGAAAATGTCGCGCCGACGGATGTGTGGACCGCGCTGAGTGCCGATCCGGCGGCGGTGCTGGTCGATGTGCGCACCGATGCGGAGTGGAATTTCGTCGGCGTGCCGGATTTGTCCTCGGTGGGCAAAGAGACGCTGCTGATTTCCTGGCAGAGCTATCCGCGCATGGAAGTGAATGCGGATTTCGTCGGGCATTTGAAGCGCGCGGGCGTGGGGCCGGAGCAGAGCGTGTATTTCATCTGCCGCAGCGGCGCGCGGAGCATGGCGGCGGCGCAGGCGGCGGCTCAGGCTGGGTATCGGCGCGTGTTTAATGTGGCGACAGGATTTGAGGGCGGGCTTGATGGCACCAAGCATCGCGGGACAGTTGGTGGGTGGAAGGCGGATGGGTTGGCTTGGAAGCAGGGGTGACTTGGTGTTGGAGGTCGTTGTTAGCGATTGACTTTTAGCAACGGCGGTCAATTTGGGCAGCTAATCTTGCTTCCCGTGTCGTAAAGCCCGCTAAGCATGATTCCCTGTTTCTCTTGCTTTCAGACCAATCGTCGGCGAACGACCGAATTGCACGTTGTCTTGCGGCTTCTGCTTCCTTAGCGTTATTGATTATGTCTGCATGGTTGCGCCCCGCAGCCAGCGATAACTTCACTTGATTTGAACTGCCGCATAGATCGAAGCGTTGTTCAAGCGCTAGTGCATTTGTGCCATCAACAGTATCGGATATAAATACCTGCGCCTTCGCCGCGCAGGGTGGGAAGCGTTGGAGAGGCTTTAGCAGGCTGCGGAAATTCACTACACAAATCGTCTGCTATCTGATTCTGTTGCTCCGAAGTTTGCGGGGGCGGAGATGCGGGGTGAGGACGAACAGACTGGGGCG
>CANJOG010000413.1 GCA_947475475.1 Acetobacteraceae bacterium | reverse complement strand
TAGAAGCTGATCGCCTCGCCGCCAAATACGCCGGTCTGGATACCGTCGAGATTTTGCGACACCAGCCGGCCGATAGCATCGCGATAATCTCCTGCTCCCGGCTTGACCAGAACGGGATCGAGGATCTCCACCTTCTTGCCGGCAATCTTCGGATAAGAGCGTTGCAGCGCCAGGCTCAATGCTTCCCAACCCGAGCGCGCGCCCAGCGCATCCATGACGATGCCGCCCCAGCGCACCGCATTCGGTGCCACCCGCGCCATCACCTCGGCCTGGCCGCCATACTGCATATGCGCATTGGCGCCGACGCGGAAATAATGCGGCGTGAAGAGATTATGCGTGGCATCCATCAGGATGCCCGCCGGCGAAAGATAGATGACGTTCAGATCCTTGATGATCGGCAGCACGGCAATCACCATATTCGACGAGCCTTCGCCGATGATGATGTTCACCCCGGTGCCAGCCAGTTCATGCATCGCCGCCACCGCGGCCTTCGGATCGAAACGCGAGTCACGTACCACCAATTCGATCGGCCGGCCATTGATGCCGCCAGCATCATTGACTTCCTTGACCGCCAGCTGCGCGCCCACCAGGCTGTAGGTGCCGAGATCGGCCAGCGAGCCTGACAGCGTATAGACAAATCCGACCTTCACCGGTCCGCTCTGCGCCTGGGCAAGCGCACGCCTGCCGGCAATGGTGGTGGCCGAAGCGGCCAGCGCACTACCGAGCGCGGTGCGGCGGGTGATCGTGATTCTGCTCATGGCGTCGTCCTCTTTGATCCAGCTTATCGGGCCAGCCTGACGGGCTGGTTTATTACCATAAATCCATCCTGCTCCCAGTCTTGCCCTACTGCAAGGTCAGGCCGCCATCGACAACGATCGTGCTGCCGGTGACATAGGAGGCTGCATCGGAGGCCAGAAACACCACGGCGCCGCCAAGTTCCGTCGTCTTCGCAGCCCGGCCGAGCGGGACGGTGCGCTTGATCTGCTCAGCCCAGACTGGCGTGTTCAGGATCATTTCATTACCGGGTGTGATGCAGACGCCAGGTGCGACCGCATTGACGCGGATTTTGTGCTCGGCGAGTTCCAGCGCCATGCAGCGCATCAGCATCTTCACCCCGCCCTTCGCCGCACCATAATGCGGCAGGCCGGGGCTGGCGAAATCCGCCGCGATGGACGAGGTGAAAACGATCGACCCGCCACCCTCCGCCGCCATGTAGCGCGCAAAGACCAGGCCGCAATGGAAATTGCCGGTCAGGTTCCGGTCCATCATGTCGTGCCACTTCTCCTCGTCGAGCTCGAGGAAGGAGCTGCGCTTGCCCGCCGCGCCGCCCGCATTGGCCACGAGTGTCGTCACCGGGCCGAGCCCCGCCACTGCCTGCGCCAGCGCTGCTTCGACGGAGGCCATCTTGGTGATGTCACACGCGACGGCCTGCGCCTGCCCACCGGCGGCGCGAATGGCGGCAGCCGTCGCTTCGGCACCCTCGATATTGATATCCATCGTAGTGACCTTGGCGCCGGCCGCCGCGACAGCCATCGCCATTGCCTCACCGATGCCGCGCGCCGAACCAGTGACGACCACGTGCTTGCCTGCCAGTTGCATCCGCTTCTCTTCCCTGAATGGTCTTGTCGGAAGAGGCTAGATCATTCGTGGCCTGGATTGAACAGCACCGTCACGCATTTCAGCACCAAGGTGGCAAAATCCGTCAGGCTGGCATCTCCACACTGCCGAATGGCAGGTCCATCTTATTGGCCAGCCCCAGCGCAATTGCATGTTCCAGCGCCCGCTTGCCAACGGCGAGCGACTGCTTCTCCTGCACGAAATCCTGCCCGGTCTGCGAAAGCTGGTTCCACAACGCCTCGTCGCGATAGAGACGCAGGCAGGCATCGGCGATTGATTGCGGATCATCGGCGACAATCACCGTGCCCTCATCCATCTCCATGCCTTCCGCGCCAATCGAGGTGCTGACCACTGGCAGACCATAGGCCATCGCGGCCGAGAGCTTGCCTTTCACCCCGGCGCCAAAACGCAGCGGCGAGACGAACACGCGGGCGACATCGAACACGTCACGCAAATCCGGCACCAGGCCGGTGACAATCACATCCGGCCCCGCCAGCGCCTGCACGTCCGGCCCCGGACTCGCACCTGCGATGATGAATCGCGCATCCTTTTCCTGCTGCTTGATGAGGGGGAAGATTTCCTCAACGAACCAGATGACGGCATCGACATTCGGTGCATGCCTGTAGCCGCCGAGGAAGATGAAATCGCGCCGCTGCTCGAAAGGAACACTGGTGCCCTCATGCTCAAACATGAAAGGCCAGACCATGGCGGGCGAGGTCGGCAATTCGTCGCGGATGATCTCAAGCTCGTGAGTGGACGGTGTGATGGTGCAATCGACGCGCTCCATCAGATCGAGCTCGCGCAATTTCATCGCGCGTGCCGCCGCCCAATCGCGCGGATCGTTGGAGAGTTCCGCACCGCGCTCCATGCGCAGGTAATGCAGGTCCATATTGTTGAACAGAATTGGCACGCGCGGCACATGGCGGCGCAGCAGGTCGATCACACGTTCCAGCACCGTCACGCGGAACACCAGAACCAGATCGAAACTCCAGCCATAGCGCTGGATGTAATTCTCAAAGCCGAGTTCGTAGGGCGCATAGGCGCAATCGATTCCGCGCATCTGCAAGGCGGAGGTATATTTCTCCTGATAGAGGAAATTATCCTCCGGCACGAAATGCACCTTGTAGCCCAGATCATGCAGCAACTGCATCGACAGCGTCGTGGTCACCGAGCCGGCATCCTGGTCCGGCGTCGGCGTCGTCGCATCGATCACCAGCACCCGGCGCGACACATCGCGCTCGCGCTCCAGGAACGGCGCCTCACCGGACGGGCGATGCCGCGCCAGCATATCGTGCCAGCGTATGTAGAGCTTCTTGGCGTTGATGACCTGATAGGCCTTGGCCCCGGTTGTCACATCCGTGCCCGAGGTGCGGCCCTCATAATGGATGACGCGCGAGCGCGGCTGATACCAGGTCTGCCGCCCGGCATCGCGCACGCGGAAGGCCAGATCGGAATCCTCGCAATAGGCTGGCGTGTACCAGGGATCAAATCCACCCAGCTGACGCCACAGATC
>CANJOG010000412.1 GCA_947475475.1 Acetobacteraceae bacterium | reverse complement strand
GCCGCGCCCCCTCATGTCGTGGCGCCGCCGCCTGCCCCTGTCCCTGTCCTGCCCCCACCGGCAAAGCCCAGCGTCGCAGCCCCGCAGGCCACTCCTCCCGCGCCGGCCGCGCCGGCCGCGCATACGCCGCCCGCCGCCGCGGACAGGGCCAAACCGGCTCCGTCACAGCCAGGTGACCCCAAGGACGCGGAGAAAGCGAAAGATCGCCCCTAAGACGCGACCTCTGCCTCAGGGCCGCGCGGCGAGCAGGTTATGCATGGCGGCCGGAACATCGGACTGGCCGTTCAACGAACAGCTGAGAAGCGAGATGCCCTCAGCTTCGAGTTGGCCAAGATAGGATTTCACACTCTCCACCGTGCCGGCGATCGTCTTGATACTGGCAAGAAGTTCGAGCAGCCCCAGCTCCTCGGCGAGCTTGCCGTTGGTGCCGATTGCGGAGACATGGGCGTTGAAATCGTAACGCCGTTGCATCTCCAGCACCGCCGCCATCTGGTGTTCCGGAATACGGGCCATGGCGTCCTTGGAAAAAGCGAGGACAGGCGCATTGCAGGCGAGATAGGGCGAGATATTGGACAGCGCCTGTTCGCGTGAATCCGCGATCGAGACGATGGTATAGGCCCAGATATCAATCGCCGCCGGATCGCGCCCGGCCTCCGCCGCAGCGGCGCGCACCGTGGCGATTGATCTACGAACCTCCTCGATGGATTCACCAATTTGCAGGATCACCCCATCCGCGGACTGGCCAGCAGCGCGCATCGCTTTCGGACCGAGCGCGGAGTAGTAGATCTTCACCGGTTTGGCATGGCGCATCGGCCTGATCGTGCCGCCATCCCACGCGGCCTCCTGGCCATCGAAAAGTTTGCGCAGACAGCGGATATAGTCAGCGATCCATTCCTGTTTCGGTTGTTTCTGTCCCAGCCCATAGGCAATGGAATTCCCCGCCCCGAGCCCGAGCACAGCGCGGCCTTCGGTGAGGTCATAGAGCGCCGACATGGCAGTGACATTGGCCACCGGATTGCGCAGCGCCGGCGAGGTCACCATCGGCCCCAGCATCCCGCGTTTGATATCGCCAGCGATCAACGCCAGACTCACATAGGGGTCCTGATAACTCGGCGGCGCATCGCCCACGCCGGTAAGATCGAAGCCGAGCTCGTCGGATTGCCGGCAGCGATCCCGGAATTGATCAAGATCGGTATCCCAGGTCCAGATAGCGCCGAGTTTCATGTCTATATCGCCTGTTTTGTGAATCTTGCTGAGGCGTAGCGGGGTGCGATGTCGCGCAGATCGGCGAAGATCTCGTAGAGCAGTGCGCCGTCGGACCCGGCGGTGAGCGGCGGTGTTACCTCGCCCGGCGCGGCGTCGATCACGGAGCCGGCGGGAAGCGTGCTTGTGCTGCCGGTGACCAGTGCCTTGAAGCGATTGCCGTGGCGCGATTCCGCCGCAAGGCACTCACCAGGATCGAGCTTGATCACGGCGACATAAGGCAGCTTGTCCGCCGCACCACCCATGCGGAAGAATGCCAGCCGTCCAGGCCGCGCCTGCATCAGCGCGCGCAGATCGGCGCGCTCTGCCGGGCAATTGGTCCAGAAAGCGGGATCGCGCGGAGAGAGAAAATGCTGGTCCGGCACGCCGCCATCGGGCGCGGCGCCCAGACTGTCCTGCATCGCCCGTGCTTCCACCATGGACATCGCATATTTCCGCTGCACAGCACGATATTCCGCATAACCCGCGACGGTGGAACTGTCACAATGGAACACGCCATCCGGCGTCTGCAACGCCTGGGTGTAGGAGGCTTTGTAGTCGCCAAAAATCTCCAGCGATTTGCTGCCACCCGGCCCCGCGACATGCGGACCGTAGGAGATGAACGGCGCGCTGATCATCGCATCGCCCGTGGTCACCACATTTCCCCGCCCGGCATCGAAACTGCCCTCCATGACAATCTCAAAGCGATGGCAGGAATGTGAGTGACGCGAGAGGGTAAATCCCGGCGCCATGCCCAGCGCCACGATCGCCGGCGAGGCCGGGTCCTCCGGGCCAAGAAAATAGGTGGCGAGCCCACCGCCCAAACTCCGGTAATCATCCTGCAGATGCTTGAGATGCGCCGGCCAGGCTTCCCAGAATGCCGGCTCCCGCACGCTGAACTGCCGCATCGTTTCCCCGTGGTTGCTTTGTGTCGTTGGTCCGATGATGCGGCCTGAACGGCGAGATGTCGAGCGCCGGGCGCCCCCTCGCGGGAGCGGCAGAGCTTGGCTAAACTTGAGCCGTTCGCACGAGGCCGCCTCCATGACGCATCCGTCCATCCACGCAGCCACCCATCCCGACAAGATCATCTACCGGATCGCCGATAGCGAGGAGGCCATCACCTATCGCCAACTCGACGAGGCCTCCAACCGCGCGGCGCAGCTTTTCCGCGCGCGCGGGCTCAAGCCGGGCGATCACATTGCCTTCCTGCTCTCGAACCGGCTGGAATTTCTTGTTCTCTGCTGGGCGGCGCAACGCACGGGCCTCTATTTCACCCCGATCAGCACGCATCTGCATGAGGAAGAGATCGCCTATATCGTGGCGAATTCCTCCGCCCGCATCTTCGTCACCGAGCCTGAATTTACCGCGCTCGCGCTCCGTCTGAAAGCGGCCATGGGCGCGCAAGTGGCCGCCTTCTCGCTCGGCGGCGCGATCGACGGTTACGAGTCTTGGGAAGATGCGGTCGCCACCCATCCGCCAACACCGGTCGCCGATGAAGTCTGCGGCTACACAATGGTCTATTCCTCGGGCACAACCGGCCGGCCGAAAGGCGTCAAGCCGCCCTTCAAGAACGAACCCATCACCAGCGTGGCGCCGCTGCTACTCGTGCTGTGCCGCGACATTTCCGGCATCGGGCCAGACTCAATCTACCTCTCGCCCGCACCGCTCTATCACGCCGCACCTTTGCATTTCCTGATGATGGTCGGCGTGCTCGGCGCCAGTGCCGTGATCGAACGCAAATTCACACCGGAGGATTTCCTCCGCCACGTGGAGCAATACGGCGCCACCCAGGCGCAACTGGTGCCGACCATGTTCGTGCGCATGCTCAAACTGCCCGAGGCAGTGCGCACCCGACATTCGCTGGCCACACTGCACGCCGCCATCCATGC
>CANJOG010000411.1 GCA_947475475.1 Acetobacteraceae bacterium | reverse complement strand
TGGCTCGGCTGAATCCGGTGGTGTGGCCTTGCGCAAGGATGCCGCCCTGATCATCGAGCATGGCGCCAATGCCGATCTGCGCGCCGGGCCGGACGGGGCGCGCGTCGTGCATTTCGTGCATAGCCCCGCCCATTCCGACGCGCCGCGTCAGGATGGCGGGCATGTCCATGCCGTGATGCCGGACGGGGTCTATACCGGCCGCTACACCAGCGGCTCGTTCCACACGCTGATCGCCGAATCCAATTGCCCGCATTGCGACACCTGGCTGCACCGCTCGCATTTCCCGGTCCCAGCCACGCCCGGCACCGGCATCCAGGTGCCAGCGCATTTCCATACCGAGGATGAGGTGATCTTCATCCTCTCCGGCGGGGTGAAAGTGGGCACGCGCGCGCTCGGGCCAGGCACCGCGCTCGCCGTCGATGCCAATACCACCTACACCTTCCGCACCAGCGACGCGGGCGTGGTGTTTATCAATTTCCGCCCCTCCAACCCCTATGTGGTGATGATGGATCGCGGCAAGCCCTTCCACGCGCCGATGAGCGAGCGCGAGGATATCCGCACCCAGGGCCGCACCATGACGCCGATCATGGAAGCCCTGATTGCCGGCATGCCGCTGCCGCCGGGCACGCATCTGGAAGCTGGCTGAGACCGTATCAGCTGGCGTAATGTCTCGCGGATCCTAGCCCAGCAAAGGCAGACCAGCATGGCGAATGTGAAAATCCGCAAGATGGAAGACGCCGAACCGGGCGCCTTCCCGGCGATCGTCGGTGTCACCTCCTCTGGCGCGATCTCGACCCGCGCCGTGGTCGCGGGCGAAGATCGGCCGATCACCACCTATGTTCATGAGTTGCCCGCCGGCGCCACGATCTCCTGGAGCGGTCCGCGCCGCGCCCATGCGCTCTATCTCTGGCACGGCACTGCGAGCGCGGATGGCACCGCGATCCCGACCGATGGCATGCTGCTGGTCGAACACGGCGCCACGGCAACCCTGACCGCCGGGCCAGACGGTGCCACGCTGGTGCATTACCAGCAGCGCGAGGACCATCCCTCGACGCCGAGCCGCGCGGGCGGCCATGTCCATATCACTGGACCGGACGGCATCCACCGCGGCGGCCATCGCACCGAACTGCTCAACACGCTGCTGGCCGATTCCACCTGCCCGCATTGCGAAATCTGGCTGCATCGCACGACGTTCTTCCCGCGCGCCGACACGCTCAACATCCCGACGCATTTCCATACCGAGGATGAGGTGATCTTCGTGCTCTCCGGCAAGATGATGGTCGGCACCCGCACGCTGGAACCAGGCACGGCACTCGCCATCGACGCCAATACCACCTACGGCTTCCGCGCCCCGCCCGAGGGGCTGAACTTCATCAATTTCCGGCCCGAGACGCCGTATATCGTGATGATGAATCGCGGCCGCGCCTTCCACGCCCCGGTGGCAGAAGGCCCAGATATCCGTGCCGGCGGCCAGACCATGGCGCCGATCATCAAGGCGCTGCGTGCCGGCGAACCGCTCCCCGAAGGGATTGCAGGGCCGGAGGAGTTTATCTCCCGCGCGGATCAGCGGGCAATGGCGGAACAGTAATTTTGGAAAACCCTCGATTGTAACACGAACCGTACAGGGTGGGTGCAAATCTGTCCGACGGCTCCGGCACGTGTTGATCGACCATCAATAATTTGCTCTGATGAAAGTTTCGCGGCACCTGCATGTTGAACTGGAGCGTGTTCGGCGAGCGGATTCGCCCCATCGGCCGGTGCACGACTCAAGAGGGGACAACTTTCAAAATTAGGGCTGGCGACGAATTGGACTCACCATTGCGCCTCTACCTCCGATTGACAGCAGGGTTCTGGAAAGGACCGACCGCGCGATCGGCATGGTCTCTGTCGGCCGCCAATATGGTTTTGATCGGGCTTGGCATTGCCGTACAGTTCGGCATCAACACCTGGAACCACACATTCTTCGATGCGCTGGAAAAGAAGGACGGCGCTGTTCTGATCAGCTCCATCCTGTTCTTCCTGGCGCTGCTGCTGGCCAGCACGGCGATTGCCATGGTCAGCCTGGTGGTGCGCATGCGCCTGCAGGTCAATTGGCGGCAATGGCTGACCATGCGTCTGACAACGCAATGGCTGAGCGAGCAACGCTTCTATCGCCTGAGCGTCTCGGCACCCGATCTCGATGCACCTGAATTTCGCATCGCCGAAGATGCGCGCATGGCGACCGAACCGTTCATCAATTTCGCCGTCGGCATCATCACCTCGGCACTGATGGCGAGCGTGTTTCTGAGCGTGCTCTGGACATCCGGCGGGGCGACCAATATCGCCGGCATCAACATCCCCGGCTTCATGGTGTTTGCCGCCCTGGTCTATTGCCTGGTGATGTCCAGCCTCATGTTGAAGCTGGGCCGCCCGCTGATCAATCGCATCGAGCAGAAGAACAGCGCCGAGGCCAAATTGCGCCAGGATCTGGGCCGGGTGCGCGAGAATGCCGAGGGCATCGCCATGGTGCGCGGCGAGGCCGATGAGATCGTGGCCCTGCAAACCGAATTCGCCACCGTAGCGGATTGCTGGCGCGCCGTGATCACCCGGCTTGCCGGCATGACCGTCCTGACCAACGTCAATCTTGTCGCCGCCCCCGTGGTGCCGCTGCTGCTCCTATCTAATCGCTATCTGGCTGGCGACATTTCGCTGGGCGGTGTCATGCAGACCGCCGCGGCCTTCGTGCAGGTGCAGATCGCGCTGAACTGGCTGGTCGATAATTACGCCGGCATCGCCGAATGGCTCGCCTCGGTCGGCCGCGTCACCGGGCTCTGGACCGCGCTATCGGAGCTCGATGCATCGGTCGGCGATGATGCCAATGAGAGCATCACGCTGGGCAAAAGCGCGGATGACCGCATTCACCTGCAATCGCTCTCTGTTGCCCAGCATGACGGCCGCATCATGATCGACGAGACCGATACGATCATCGAACCGGGCCAGAAGGTGTTGCTGATGGGCGAGTCCGGCACCGGCAAGAGCACGCTGATCCGCGCCGTGGCAGGCCTATGGCCCTGGGGCTCCGGCCATGTCCTGCTGCCCGAGAATGCCCGCATCGCCTTCCTGCCGCAGCGCGCTTATCTGCCGGAGGGCACGCTGCGCCAGGC
>CANJOG010000410.1 GCA_947475475.1 Acetobacteraceae bacterium | reverse complement strand
CCACAAACTGATTTTCTGCCATGCATCAGGTTCCCCGGCACCGCCCGTCAGTGTATGACGGGCGCCCATGACGCGATTCGTATTTATTACCGGCGGCGTGGTCTCCTCCCTCGGCAAAGGCTTGGCATCGGCGGCCCTTGGCGCGCTGCTGCAAGCCCGCGGCTACAAGGTGAGGCTGCGTAAGCTCGACCCGTATCTCAACGTCGATCCGGGCACGATGAGCCCGTATCAGCACGGCGAGGTGTATGTCACCGATGACGGGGCGGAGACCGATCTGGATCTCGGCCATTACGAGCGCTTCACCGGCGTCCACGCCACCAAGTCGGACAATGCCACCACCGGGCGCATCTATTCCGACGTGATCGCGCGCGAGCGCCGGGGCGACTATCTCGGCGCCACCGTCCAGGTGATCCCGCATATCACCGACGCCATCAAGGAAACCGTGCTGCGCGACATCGACGATGTCGATTTTGCGCTGATCGAAATCGGCGGCACCGTCGGCGATATCGAAAGCCTGCCCTTCCTCGAAGCCATCCGCCAGCTCGGCAATGAACTCGGCTCCGAACAGTCGATGTTCGTGCATCTGACTCTGGTGCCCTACATCCCGTCCGCCGGCGAGCTGAAGACCAAGCCGACCCAGCATTCCGTCAAGGAGCTGCTCAATGTCGGCATCCAGCCCGACATGCTGCTCTGCCGCTGTGACCGCGAAATTCCGGCCAATGAGCGCCGCAAGATCGCGCTCTTCTGCAATGTGCGGCCGGAAGCGGTGATCCCCGCCCTCGACGTGGACACGATCTATGCCGTGCCCCAGGCCTATCACGCCGAGGGCATGGACCGCGAAGTGCTGCGCCATTTCCGCCTGCCCTACGAGATCGAGCCGAATATCTCGCGTTGGAACAACATCGTCGATGTCGTGCGCGCGCCCGAAGGCACTGTCCGCATCGCCGTCGTTGGCAAATACACCAACCTGCTGGACGCCTATAAATCACTCGCCGAAGCACTTGCCCATGGCGGCATCGCCAACCGGGTAAAGGTCGAACTCGACTGGGTGGACAGCCAGATTTTCGAGACCCCCAACGCCGTCGAACGGCTGGACGGCGTGCACGGCATCCTGGTCCCCGGCGGCTTCGGCGAACGCGGCACCGAGGGCAAGATCGAGGCGGTGCGCTTCGCCCGCGAGCGCAAAATCCCCTTCCTCGGCATCTGCTTCGGCATGCAGATGGCGGTCATCGAATGTGCGCGCCATCTCGCCGGCCTCACCGATGCCTCCTCCACCGAATTCGGCCCCTGCACCACGCCCGTGGTCGGCCTGCTGACCGAATGGGCGCGCGGCAATGAGATCGAGCGCCGCAATTCGGACGCCGATCTCGGCGGCACGATGCGCCTCGGCGCCTATCCGGCCATGCTCGTCGAGGGCTCGCTGGTCCGCCAGATCTATGGCGACAAGGCGGTCATCCAGGAACGCCATCGTCATCGTTTCGAGGTGAATATCCGCTACCGCGAGCTGCTCGAAGGTGCCGGATTGCGCTTCTCCGGCCTCTCGCCCGATGGCGTGCTGCCCGAGATTGTCGAATATCCGGACCATCCCTGGTTCATCGGCGTGCAGTATCACCCCGAGCTGAAATCCAAGCCCTTCGACCCGCATCCGCTGTTCCGTGGGTTCATCACCGCAGCGGTCAAGCAGTCCCGTCTGGTCTGATCGCCTGGTATGATAACTCTACTGCGGAGGCCCTCCAACGCAGCTGGCTGCGCTTCCGGTGCTCACGACCACAGCGGTCGCTCCGCTCCGGTTCTCTCCAGCTACGCCGGAGGACTCACCGCAGCGAGTTCTCAAACCAGGCTTGCGCCTGTGGGTGAAAACTTAAACAGAGGATTTCCGTGATGGCGGATGCAGCGCAACGAATCGTCCGCGTCGGCGACATCGAGATCGGCAACGCGCGCCCCTTCGCGCTGATCGCCGGCCCCTGCCAGATCGAGTCCGAAGAGCATACGCTGGAAATCGCCATTGGCCTGCGCGACATCTGCGTCCGGCTCGGCATCCCGCTGATCTACAAAAGCAGCTACGACAAGGCCAACCGCACCTCGCTCTCCGGCCGCCGTGGGCTTGGCATGGAGAAGGGACTCGCCATCCTCGCCGGCGTGCGCGAAAAACTCGGCATCCCGGTGCTCACCGACGTGCATGAGCGCGAGCATTGCGCCATCGCCGCCGAATATGTGGACGTGCTGCAAATCCCCGCCTTCCTCTGCCGCCAGACCGACATGCTGCTGGCCGCCGGCGAGACCGGGAAGGTGATCAACGTCAAAAAGGGCCAGTTCCTCGCCCCCTGGGACATGGCGAACGTGGCCGCCAAGGTCGCCAGCACCGGCAATGAGCAAATCCTGCTCACCGAACGCGGCGCCAGCTTCGGCTACAACACGCTGGTCAGCGACTTCCGCGGCCTGCCTATCATGGCCAGCACTGGCTACCCCGTGGTGTTTGACGTCACCCACTCCGTCCAGCAGCCAGGCGGGCAGGGCACTTCCTCGGGCGGCCAGCGCGAATTCGCCCCCGTCCTCGCCCGCGCCGCCATCGCGGTGGGCGTCAGCGCGCTGTTCATCGAAACCCACCAGGACCCGGACCACGCCCCGAGCGACGGCCCGAACATGATCCCGCTGCGCGAGATGGAGTCGCTGCTGACCCGCCTGATGCGCTTCGATGCGGTCGCCAAGGACGTTTGAACGCCGCCTGCCGCGTAGGGCGGACTTCAGCCCACCACCTTTTCCACAAAACCCCTGATACCGTCACGTGAGAATCGGTGGGCTGACGTCCACGCTACGGCTTACGCCACCCGTAACCGCCGCAGCACCACCAGCCGCAACACTCCAAACCCGCCCAGAAACAGCGCAAGCTTGCTGACGATCCCAAACGGAATCATCACCGCACTCCAGGTCGCGACATCGAAATTCAGCGCGACATAGAGATTGAGCGCCCCGCTGCCCAGCATCAGCGCCGACCATGCATAGCCGAGCATGACAGCCACATCGGAGGCATTTTCCAGCGCTACAGGCGGCAGGAAGCGCTTCATCCAGCCGTGCCGCAACATCACCAGCCCAACCACCACGTAGATCGCCGACGGCTTGAACATGACAAAGCGCGCATCATTG
>CANJOG010000409.1 GCA_947475475.1 Acetobacteraceae bacterium | reverse complement strand
GGTTATCCAGCAGCCCGGCGCCGAACGCATCCATCGGAATCCGCAAATCCCCTGAGTAAACCCCGAGGCTGGACAATGTCCCACCCGGCCGCAGCACGCGCAGCGCCGCCTCGAACGTTGTCTGCGTGCCCAGCGCCTCGATGGCGACATCGACGCCGCGCCCATCCGTCAGGCGCATGATCTCTGCCACCGGATCGGTCTCGCGGAAATTGACGGTGATATCCGCGCCCATGCGCCGCGACATGACCAGACGCTCGGCGATGCTATCCACTGCGATGATGGTGGTCGCCCCGCTCAGCTTGGCGCCGGCGGTGGCACAGAGCCCGATCGGCCCCTGGGCAAAGATCGCCACCGTATCGCCAATACGGATTTCCCCGCGTTCGGCGCCGGCAAAACCGGTGGACATGATGTCCGGGCACATCAGCACCTGTTCATCGGTGAGCTTGTCGGGCACCGCGGCAAGATTGGTCATCGCATCGGGCACCAGCACATATTCGGCCTGGCAGCCGTCGATCGTATTGCCAAAGCGCCAGCCGCCAAGCGGGCGAAATCCGTGCTTGGTGCCAGCGCCGTCCTGCGAATGAAGGCCGCACAGACAGGCATTGGAATAGCCGCTCGGCGTGATCGCGCCGGCGATGACGCGCTGGCCCTCTTTATAGCCCTGCACCGCCGAGCCGAGTTTCTCGATGATGCCGACTGGCTCGTGGCCAATCGTCAGTCCGCGCGCGACCGGATATTCACCCTTGAGGATATGCACATCCGTGCCGCAGATCGTCGTTGTCGTAATGCGCAGCAGCGCGTCGAGCGGGCCAATCTCGGGGATTGGCTTGTCATCGAGAACAATCCGTCCGGGTTCGACGAATATCGCCGCCTTCATGTGAGCCATGAGAAAACTTCCTGTTCCGTGCCTGGTGGATTTACCGGGCGCAGACTGGGCCGTGGCGCCATGCTGGGACAATCCGAGATTCTACCCATTCGGGCCGCGCGCATGTCGATGTCATCGGCCTGTCGCGGACCGCGCCTCGCCGCCCAGAGGAAGCCCGGCCGGAAATGCTGGTGACAGGCGCGTCCCGCCGCTGTGTAATGCGGCCAATGGATCTGCCTCTCTCCTCCCCCCAGGCCAGCATGGATCAGGCGGATGCCCAAGTGGCACCGCCGCCCTTCGTGCTGCATGCGCCGGCGCGTCAGACTACCCCCTTGGTCTTCACATCGCCCCATTCGGGCCGCTATTACCCGCCGGGCTTCCTGCGCCGCAGCCGCCTCGATCCGCTCACGCTCCGCCGCAGCGAGGATTGCTTTGTCGAGGAACTGGCCGGTGGAGCCCCTGCTCTCGGTGCGCCTCTGCTGGAAGCGACCTTCCCGCGCGCCTTGATCGACGCCAATCGCGAACCTTGGGAACTCGACCCCGCCATGTTCGCGGGCCGCCTGCCGGATTGGGTAAATACCCGCAGCCCCCGGGTCGGCGCCGGACTCGGCACGATTCCGCGAATTATCTCCAGCGGCGAGACGATCCATGCCGGCAAGCTCGATTTCGCCGAGGCATCGCGCTGGATCGAGGCCTATTGGCACCCCTGGCACGCCGCCCTTGCCGGTCTGATTGAACAGACACGGGCGCGCTTCGGGGTCTGCATGGTGGTGGACTGCCATTCCATGCCGAGCAGCGCGGCCGCGGGGGCTGAGATCGTGCTCGGCGACGGGCACGGCACCACCTGCGCCGCGGCTGTGACCGATCTGCTCGAACAGGAAGCGCTGTCGCGGCATTATGCTGTCCGCCGCAATGACCCCTATGCCGGCGGCTATATCACGCGGCATTACGGCAATCCGGCCGCTGGGCTGCATGCCATCCAGATCGAATTCAGCCGCCGCCTCTATATGGATGAGCGCCGGATGACCAAGCTCGCGGGATTTGCGCGGCTCAAGGACGATACGGCGAAGATTTTCGCGCGGCTGGCCGATGCCGTGCCGGCATTGCTGGCCCAAGGCTGAGGAGGCGCGGCGTAGCCGGCCGACGATATCGGCCCGAGGCCGATTTTCACAAAAAAATGGCGACGCCGTGAGGCGCCGCCAAGTTTAGGGAGGAAACGTCCAAGAAGCAGAGAGACGGTCGAAACCGCGTCATCTGCAAGACTGAAGATAGGTATGCCGTCCTCCGGACACAAGGAGTTTTTGCATCGCAGCAAATCCCGGCAGATATGCATAATTCACATTATTTGCGTCTGCAACATTATAAATTTGTTAATACTCCCCCCATAATGCAACCGATCTTCTACCAATACGTGTATCTTATCGAATTGTTTCGCGGGAAAGGTTTCGGAAACCAGTCTGCCCTAACCTGCCCAAATGATCGCTCCAGCCACTCTGTCACGGGCAATTCCGGCCCTCCTACTGCTTCTGGCTCTACTCGCAAGCCCGGTCAGATGGGCACTGGCGTCGCCCGGATCGCCGGTTGAAATGGGCCAGTGCGACAGCGCCATCAGCCAGGCCGAGCGCCAGGCCGGAATTCCCCCACGCCTGATGGCGGTGATCGGCCGGGTCGAAAGCGGCCGGCGTGATCCATCCACGGGTGTCTTCGCGCCCTGGCCCTGGACCATCAATGCCGAAGGCCAGGGGCAATATTTTGCCACCAAGACCGCGGCTATCGCTGCCGTGAGGCAGCTTCAGGCGCGCGGCGTGCGCTCCATCGATGTCGGTTGCATGCAGATCAACCTGCTGCACCACCCCAATGCCTTTGCCTCGCTGGACTCTGCCTTCGAACCGGCCAGCAACACCGCCTACGCGGCCCGGTTCCTCACCCAGCTCAAATCCCGGGGCGGTACATGGCAACAGGCCACCGCTTCCTACCACTCCCTCACCCCCGCTTTGGGCGAGGCCTATGCCCGCAAGGTCATGGCTGCCTGGCCAGATGCGACCGCTGAATTGGCCAATGCCTCGCCAACCACCGGAACCGGCCTTGCCATGCTGATGCCACGCCCAGCCCCGCATCTCAGCCCGTCCGGCGGCGGTGGCATGCTGGCCAACGGCGCCGATCGTGCCCGGCTGATCCCGCTGGCACGCGGCAGCGAGGCCGGAAGGCCACTCGACGCTTATCGACGCGCCCCGATTCTCGCTGTCACCGGACCTGCGCGAAATACCTGAGGCCTGCCCCCC
>CANJOG010000408.1 GCA_947475475.1 Acetobacteraceae bacterium | reverse complement strand
GCACCGAGAAATAGCGGTATTCGTCGGGGAAGTCGCGAATCAGCCGGCGCGCCAGCACGCCCATGTCGCGCGCCGTGGTGATCTGCTCCGGATCGGGCAGGCCCGAGGCATTGCGGAATACCGAGCGCGACATGCCGAGCCCGCGGGCGCGCAGCGTCATCATCTGGGCGAAGCGGGTTTCGGTGCCACCGAGATATTCGCCGAGTGCGGCTGCCGCGTCATTGGCGGATTTGGTCACGAGGGCCAGGATCGCCTGCTCGACAGTGATGCGCGTGCGCGGGGTCAGGCCAAGCTTGGAGGGCGCCATCGAGGCGGCATAGGCCGAGACCGGCACCACGCTATCGAGTGAGATGCGGCGGTCCCGCACGGCCTCGAAGGTCATATAAAGAGTCATGAGCTTGGTCAGGCTGGCCGGATGGCGGAGTTCATCGGCGCTCATGGCCGAGAGAATCCGGCCGGAATCGGCCTCCATCACCAGGGCGGCATAGCGCGCCGAGCCCATCTGGGCCTGTGCGGCGCCGGAGATGGCGATACCGGCGATGAACGAAGCGCTCACGAGCAGCCCGCCAGCCAGCACCTGCTTCAAGCGGGCAGGTTTGCCATCTTTCGCGCGGTCATGCTGGTCCGACATCCGCAGCTCCGATCATCGATCAGCAGATTTATAGTCATGCAAGACTTGGCCTGTCCAGCTTCGAATTCCCGATTCAGGTTTTGTTGCAATGGGTTGCGCCAGTTCCTTCGTCTGCTCCATTGGAAGCGACTCGAGCGGCGCACCCCTCGTAACGGTACCGGGGGAGGCGGGTGGACACGAAATGGCGGAAAAGGTTGCCCGCGCAAGTTTGTGCAGCGCACAATTTTTCTTGACCTTCTGAGTCTCCACCCATAAATAGGCGTTGTTGCGGTGCAACATGACTGCCAAACACGCCGCTCTCCGGATGCTGCCTGCCAGGTCCGAAGTTCTGCAAGGAGGCTTAGATGGCGAAGCTCAAGGCGGTGCCCCCGCGTAAGTCCGTCTCGCCGAAACCGAGGGTGGCTCTGGTGCCGCCCTCCGACACCGTCAAGCCGGCGCCGCGCGAGTTCAGCGCCGTGCCGGATGTGGTTGTCGCCACCGCCGCACCAGAAGCCGAGGCGCCGGCCGTCATTGCCGAGCCTGCCGCTCCTCTCTCCGGCGCTCTCGCCGCCGAGCCAACTCCCTCAACGGCCTCCGCGCCCGATGAAAAGGTGATTCCCATGGATAAGACCATCAAGACCGCTGAAGAATTCGTCTCTTTCGGCCAGGCCAATCTCGAAGCCCTGGTGAAGTCCAGCCAGATCTGGACCGCCGGCTGGCAGGATCTCGGCAAGGCCTTCGCCGCCACCGCCCAGGCTAATCTCGACGAGGCGATGACCAGCTTCAAGGCATTCTCCGGCGTGAAGTCGCTCCAGGAAGCTTTCGAGCTCCAGGGCACCTACGCCAAGACCGCCGCCGAGCGCACCATGACCGAGACCGGCAAGCTCGCCGATGCCTCCGCCAAGCTGGCCGAGCAGGCCTTCGCCCCGATCACCGAGCGCTTCAACCTTGCCGTTGAGCGTTTCGGTAAGGGCTTCTGATGAGCCCCCGGCCGGTTTCGTCCCAGGGAAGAGCTTCCCGGACGGAACCGGCCGGGCGCCGCTTCCTCGGTGGCCGCTTCCGCGGTGGCCGTTTGAGCGGCACGCAGCTTTCCAACGCTCCGCTGAAGGCCCGGACCCACAGTCCGGGCCTTTTGCGTTCCGGCTCTTACCCGGCCATCGGAATGCCCGGTCACGCCATTGTGAGCGCCCCGCTGGCATTTCAAGCCCCCCAGCTGGCCTTATCTGGCAGGGCGGCAATCCCCCGCCTTTACCCTTTTCGTGACACGCCGCGTTCCGATATGGTCAACTTCTCTCCGTTAGGCTCCATTACGTGCCAGACGGATGAAGAAGCAGGGTGGCCGGAAGATCAGGATGAGCGAAGGCGGCAAAAAGGGCAGTACGGACGCGCCGAATACCGGCGTCGTGGTCAAGGCGCGGCCGAAGACCCGCAAGCCGGCCATGTACAAGGTATTGATGCTCAACGACGACTACACGCCGATGGAATTCGTCGTGCATGTCCTGGAGCGCTTCTTCCAGAAGAACCGGGAAGAGGCGACCCGCATCATGTTGCACGTTCACCGCAGAGGCGTGGGCGTCTGCGGCGTCTATACCTACGAGGTGGCGGAGACCAAGGTGACGCAGGTGATGGATCTGGCACGCCAGAACCAGCATCCCCTGCAATGCACCATCGAGAAAGATTAGGGTGATATGGGCGGGCCCGGCTTCCCATGTCAGCAAGCACTGAGCCGAGCCTACCCAGACGATCGGGCCCAGACGATCGGGCCCAGACCATCGGGGCGGCAAGGCTGAAAGACTCATTGTCGATTAGCGCGAAGGAGCGTCAGGTCCATGCTCTCCCGTAACCTTGAACAAACTCTGCATCGCGCACTCTCGCTCGCGAGTGACCGCAAGCACGAATACGCCACCCTGGAGCACCTGCTCCTCGGCTTGGTCGAAGACAGCGATGCCGCCACAGTGCTGCGCGCCTGCGGCGTCGATATCGACAAATTGCGCAACGACCTCACCGAGTTCCTCGACAAGGATCTCGCGGGCCTTGCGACCGACCGCGCCGGTGAGCCCAAGCCCACTGCTGGATTCCAGCGTGTGGTCCAGCGCGCCGCCATCCATGTGCAATCCTCCGGCCGCGATGAAGTGACCGGGGCCAATGTGCTGGTCGCGCTGTTCTCCGAGCGCGAGAGCCATGCGGTCTATTTCCTGCAATTGCAGGACATGACGCGCCTCGATGCGGTGAATTTCATCAGCCACGGCATCGCCAAGTCGCCCGGCCGCGCCACCCCGCGTCCGGTGCAGGGCGCGCAGAATCCTCAGGAAGGTGCCGCGCCCGAAGGCGATCGCGAGGAAAAACCCGCCCGCCGCGGGCAGGACGCGCTGACCAATTACTGCGTCAACCTCAACAAGAAGGCGCAATCCGGCAAGATCGATCCGCTCATCGGCCGCGAGCAGGAGATCGAGCGCACCATCCAGATCCTGTGTCGCCGCACCAAGAACAACCCGCTCTACGTGGGCGATCCCGGCGTCGGCAAGACCGCCATCGCCGAGGG
>CANJOG010000407.1 GCA_947475475.1 Acetobacteraceae bacterium | reverse complement strand
TCAAAACCCAAAACCCGAAAGGAAAAATCCTCAGCAACTTGACCCGTCCCACGCAACGCGGGACATATCTTCAACCCGGGTCAATTCTCGATGAAAATCCCGGGTCAGATCTCAGTGGAAATCAACACGGTACACTTTTACGCCGCCATCTGGCACATTTTTGCGCCGCCGTTGACACCCCAGCAGGGGGCCAGGGCAGCGCCCTGGCCTTCCTCCGGATTAATCCGCCAGGCCACCGGATGGGCGGTTGCCGATAATGGCGAGCAGCTCGCGGCGGGTATTGGGGTCGTCGCGGAAGGCGCCGAGCATACGGCTGGTGACCAGCGCCACGCCGGGCTTATGAACGCCGCGGGTGGTCATGCATTCATGCGCAGCTTCGATGATAACGGCGACGCCGCGCGGCTTGAGCACGTCGTTCAGCGTGTTGGCGATCTGCGCGGTCAGCTTTTCCTGGATTTGCAGGCGCTTTGAGTAGGCATCGACCACGCGGGCGAGCTTGGAGATGCCGACGACGCGGTTGGACGGCAGATAGGCGACATGCGCGCGGCCGACGATTGGCACCATGTGGTGTTCGCAGTAGGATTCGACGCGAATATCGCGCAGCAGGATGATTTCGTCATAGCCTTCCACTTCCTCGAAGGTGCGTTCGAGGATGGAGACCGGATCGACGGTGTAGCCGTTGAAGAATTCCAGATAGGACTTGGTGACGCGCTTGGGCGTGTCGAGCAGGCCTTCGCGGGTCGGGTCATCGCCGGCCCAGCGGATCAGCGTGCGGACGGCCGCCTCGGCTTCCTCGCGTGTTGGCTTGCCGGTGAGGCTGCCCTCGGCAGTCTTGGGCGCTTGGTCGTTCATACAGGCCTCCCCCGGCCATCAATCTGTGTGCAGCCCTTTACGGACTGTGTTGCTCAATGGATCGACGCGATCCGGGGCCTGGTCAAGGCGTGGTCAGTGAAGCCGGGCATTCTGATGCGGACTGTCGAGGCTGAAGGTAGGGATCGTGACGTCGAAATCAGCCCCTGTATCGGATTTGATCATGTGATAGCTGCCTTGCATGATCCCGGACGGTGTGTCGAGCGGCGTGCCGGAGGTGTATTCGAAGGCCTCGCCCGGCTCCAGAACCGGCTGTTCGCCGACAACGCCATCGCCGCGCACCTGCAGGCTGCGGCCGCGGGCATCCGTGATGTTCCAGGTGCGGCGCAGTAACTGCACCGTCTCGCGTCCCAGATTCTCGATCCGCACCCGATAGGCCCAGACGAAATGCCCTTCATCCGGGCGCGACTGGTCAGCGAGGAAGAAGGAACGAACCGTCACCTTCACCCCATGGGTGGTCTGAGAATAGTCTTGCGTCATCCTGCGTCTCCGACGCTGCGGGGGCGGGGAGCATAGGGAGGCCCCGCAGCTAACGCCAGAGGCACCCGTTCCAGACATCCCAGCCTAGGCAACGGCGCGCTCAGCCGCGCATCGCGGCAAGGCCGCGCGCCAGATCGTCGGTGATATCGGCCACATCCTCAAGTCCGACGGAGAGCCGGATCACGCCATCGGTAATGCCGAGCTTCGCCCGCTCCTCCGCTCCGATGCGCATATGTGTGGTCGTGGCGGGGTGCGTGGCGAGCGACTTGGAATCGCCGAGATTGTTGGACACGGCGACGAGGCGGAAGGCGTTCATCATCCTGAATGCCGCCTCTTTTCCGCCCTCGACCTCGAAAGTCACCAGCGTGCCGCCGCGGCTCATCTGCGCCATGGCCAGCGCGCGCTGGGCGTGGTCGGCGCGGTTGGGATACCAGACGCGCCTGATACCGGGCTGGCCGGCGAGAAATTCCGCCACTGTCTCGGCCGCGCGGCAGCCGGCTTCGAGGCGCAGGGCCAGCGTTTCCAGCCCCTTGATCAGCACCCAGGCATTGAACGGCGAGAGGGCGGGGCCGGTATTGCGGATGAAGGGCTGCAACACATCCTCTATCCATTTGCGCGGCCCCAGCACGGCGCCGCCCAGTGCGCGGCCCTGGCCGTCGATATGCTTGGTGCAGGAATAGACGACGATATCGGCACCGAATGTCAGCGGCTTTTGCAGCAGCGGTGTCGCGAACACATTATCCACCACCACCAGCGCGCCGGCGCCGTGCGCCAGATCGCATACCGCCTTCATATCGACGATATCCAGCATCGGATTGGACGGCGTCTCCAGCAGCACCATCGCGGCCGGCTTGGACAAAGCCTCTTTCCAGGCCGCCAGATCGCCACCATCGACGAACACGCTCTCAATGCCGTAGCGCGGCAGCAGGGTCGAGACGATCCAGTGACACGAGCCGAACAGGGCCCGCGCGGCGACAATCCGGTCGCCCGCCTTCAGATGCGATAGCAGCGCCGCATGCACCGCCGCCATGCCGCTGGCCGTGGCCCGACATTCCTCCGCGCCTTCCAGCAGCGCGAGGCGTTGCTCGAACATGCGCACGGTCGGATTGCCGAAGCGCGAATATTGGTAGTGCTGCTCGGTGCCGAGAAAGGTGCGCTCGGCCTGATCGGCGCTGTCATAGACAAAGCCGGAGGTGAAAAAGAGCGCCTCGCTCGTCTCGCCGAACTGGCTGCGCTCCTGGCCACCATGGACCAGTAGCGTGGCGGGGCGGAATTGTGGGCTGGTATCAGTCATATTCTGGCTCCATCGCATCGTTCCGGGTCTCGCGGCTCAGCCGCCAGTCACCCGATGGGAGCCGACCTCAGATAGCCGTGACGCAGAGCGATCCACGCCGCGGGCCTCTTTAGCGCGCTTGTTTAACCTCGCCGCAAGCCGGCCGGACAAATCGCGAGGATCGCCACGCCCCAGGGCGGTGAACGATCCACCAGACATAAATTGGCGGTTTTGCAGCGTCAACCACCGAAAGAACGCTATGGATGTCCGGGCAGGGCGGCCATGCGGTTGAAACGGCCGGCTTCCCATGGCAAAAAGCCCGGCCACGGCGCGATGCCGAGCAATGCGGGTGTAGTTCAATGGTAGAACGGCAGCTTCCCAAGCTGCATACGAGGGTTCGATTCCCTTCACCCGCTCCAATCCCCCCAATTCCACCCTTTGGACATCCGGCGGTGCGGATCAGGGCAGCGCGGTCCAGTTTAGTCCGTCTGGCCTAGCAGGCTGCGGAAATTCATCACTTGTGGTCGGAT
>CANJOG010000406.1 GCA_947475475.1 Acetobacteraceae bacterium | reverse complement strand
CTTGACCACGCCGTCGAGGATCATGCCTTCCTTGAGGCCCTGGATCAGTTCGCTGCGCTGTTCCGCACGGGTCTCTTCGAGGACCGCACGGCGCGAGACGACGATGTTGCCGCGGGCGCGGTCCATCTTCAGGATCTGGAAGGGCTGCGGGTTGCCCATCAGCGGGCCAACGTCGCGAACCGGGCGGATATCGACCTGGCTGCCTGGCAGGAAGGCCACGGCGCCGCCGAGATCAACGGTGAAGCCACCCTTCACGCGGCCGAAGATCGTGCCGTTGACGCGCTGGTTGGCCGAGAAGGCGCGTTCCAGGTTGGTCCAGGCTTCTTCGCGGCGGGCTTTTTCACGCGACAGGACGATGGTGCCGTCCTTGTCTTCGTAGCGCTCGACGAAGAGTTCGATCATGTCGCCCGGCTTGACTTCCGGCTTGACACCGGCGGGGGCGAATTCCTTGAGCAGCACGCGGCCTTCGCTCTTGAGGCCGACATCGACGATGGCGAATTCGTCGGTCAGGCGAATGACGCGGCCGGTGACGACGGAGCCGTCGAAGCCGGTGTCGCGGCCGAGCATTTCATCGAGCAGAGAGGCAAAATCCTCGTCGACCCGGGCAGGGATATTGGCGGATGCCATATGTTGGGTGGTTCCTGTGAACGGGGCCGCTCGGTGCGGCCCGGATTGCTTGCGCCTCCCTCTGGCGAGGGACACGTCCTGCCCCGCGCATCGCGGGGCCCTGGTTGCTCAATAGGCAACCGCCCGGAACATGCGTGCCGGGTGGTGCGGGGGGACAGATACCGCCAGGGGCGGGGGAGTCAAGTCAAAGGCGGGTTACGGCGCCGTTTGCGAGCGCGCATCCGCTGCGCGATTGCTGCTCAGCTTCGGCCTGGGCCGGCGCCTCGGTTTGCTGCTGGCAGTTCAGATCATCCGGGGCGCCCGGTGGTGGGGTTCAGGCGTGGTGGGCGGGGGCGAGCAGACTGGCGCGCTCGGCGACGGTCAGTGGGCGGCCCTGGCGCAATTCGGCACGGATTTCCTGGGCCAGCGCCGGGTTGGCACGCCTGATCTGGTTGGCCCGCAGCACCACGCCGAGTTGCGGCGCGGGCTCGACTTCCCATTGTTCAAGAAACATCAGATCCGCGGCAGCCATGTCGCTGCGAAGTTCCGCAATCGCGCGACGGACAGCTTGCGTGCGTGGAAGCCCGTCAGAAGTTGGGTTCATCATCGTCCCCAGTAGATCTAAAGCCAGCTTGGCTCGGTGCGGCGGCCGACGCGGCCGGCGCGATGGGGGCATAGAAGGTGGGATACATCTCCGCGCGCTCATCACGATGACATTTGCGTCCCGATCGTGCCCAGATCGTGGCTTTTCGGGCCTGGAGCACCCCTCAGTTTGCGTATGGAGCCATGCATTTTGCGCAAAAAGGGCCAGAGCAAAGGGCCAGGACGCGAAAAGCCGGGCAACTGCCCGGCTTTCCTGATCGGCTCAATCTGACGCGCGGGCCCGCAAAGCAGACCTGCGCGGCTCAGTAGCGATAGAGGTCGTGCTTGAACGGGCCGCTCTGGCTCACGCCGATATACTCGGCCTGCTGGGTGCTCAGCTTCGTCAACTGGGCGCCAACCTTGGCGAGATGCAGGGCCGCGACCTTCTCGTCGAGATGCTTCGGCAGGGTGTAGACCCGATTCTCGTACTTTCCGGCCGGGGCGGTATAGAGCTCGATCTGGGCCAGCACCTGGTTGGTGAAGCTGGCGGACATCACGAAGCTCGGATGGCCGGTGCCATTGCCGAGATTCACGAGCCGGCCTTCGGAGAGCACGATCAGGCGCTTGCCGTCAGGGAAGACGACCTCATCGACCTGGGGCTTCACGTTGTCCCAGGTGTAGTTGCGCAGCGCCTCGATCTGAATCTCGGAGTCGAAATGGCCGATATTGCAGACGATTGCGCGGTGCTTCATGGCGCGCAGATGGTCGATGGTAATGACATCGACATTCCCCGTCGCCGTCACGAAGATATCGCCGCGTGGGGCGGCATCGTTCATGGTGACGACTTCATAGCCTTCCATCGCCGCCTGCAGAGCGCAGATCGGGTCGATTTCGGTGACCAGAACGCGGCAGCCGGCATTGCGCAGCGAGGCGGCCGAGCCCTTGCCGACATCGCCGAAACCGGCGACCACGGCAACCTTGCCGGCCATCATCACGTCCGTGCCACGGCGGATGCCGTCCACCAGGCTCTCGCGGCACCCATAGAGGTTGTCGAACTTGGACTTGGTGACGCTGTCATTGATGTTGATGGCGGGAACGACGAGTTCGCCAGCGCGCGCCATCTGGTTCAGGCGCAGCACGCCGGTGGTGGTCTCCTCGGAAATGCCGCGCACGCCGGCGAGCAGTTCCGGGTATTTGTCGTGCAGCAGCTTGGTAAGATCGCCGCCGTCATCGAGGATCATGTTCGGCACCCAGCCATCTGGGCCGCGCACGGTCTGCTCGATGCACCACCAGAATTCTTCCTCGTCCATGCCCTTCCAGGCAAAGACCGGCACACCGGCGGCGGCAACGCCGGCCGCGGCATGATCCTGGGTCGAGAAGATGTTGCAGGACGACCAGCGAACCGTGGCGCCGAGCGCGATGAGCGTCTCGATCAGCACGGCGGTCTGGATCGTCATGTGCAGGCAGCCGGCGATATTGGCGCCAGCCAGCGGCTTGGACGCACCGTATTCGGTGCGCAGCGCCATCAGGCCGGGCATCTCATCCTCGGCCATCGAGATTTCCTTGCGGCCCCAAGCGGCGAGGCTGAAGTCTTTCACCTTGTAATCAGCGGTGGGCATGTTTGGCAGGTCCTGTGGCGGCGGGTCTGAACGGATTGGAAGAGTGGACGCTGGAGCGCGTCAGGTATTCATCGCATCGAAGAAATCGTTGTTGGTCTTGCTGTATTTCAGCTTATCCAACAGGAACTCCATCGCATCGACGGTGCCCATCGGGTTGAGGATGCGGCGCAGCACCCACATCTTCGACAGCGCGCCCTTGTCCACCAGCAATTCTTCCTTGCGGGTGCCGGACTTGGTGATGTCGATGGCGGGGAAGCTGCGCTTGTCGGAGAGCTTGCGGTCAAGGATGAGCTCGGAATTGCCGGTGCCCTTGAACTCTTCGAAGATCACCTCGTCCATGCGGCTG
>CANJOG010000405.1 GCA_947475475.1 Acetobacteraceae bacterium | reverse complement strand
GGGCGGCATCAAGGACATGGGCGGCCTGCCGGACATCCTGTTCATCATCGACACCAACAAGGAAAAGCTGGCCGTCGAAGAAGCCGTGAAACTCGGCATCCCCGTCGTCGCCGTGCTCGATTCCAACTCGGACCCCGAGGGCGTCACCTACCCGATCCCAGGCAATGACGACGCGATCCGCGCCATCACCATGTATTGCGAGCTGATCTCCGGCGCGGTGCTCGAAGGCATCTCCGCCGAACTCGGCGCCTCTGGCCGTGACCTCGGCGCCATCGAGGAACTGCCGGAAGCCGTTGTGGCTGACGTCGCTCTCGCCACCGAAGCGACCGCCTGAACCATCGTCGCTGAAGCGACGTGCTGAACGGTCGTCGCTGACTGAAATTCCGCGCGGCATCGGCCGCGCGGTTCCATAGCTGAAACTACCGCCGCGCATCGGAGCACCCCTCCGCTGCGCGGTTGAACCTTGCAGGAGATGAGCATGGCCGAAATCACCGCGGCGCTGGTGAAGGATCTGCGCGAGAAGTCCGGCGCGGGCATGATGGATTGCAAGAAGGCCCTGACCGAGACCGGTGGCGACGTCGAGCAGGCAATCGACTGGCTGCGCAAGAAGGGCCTCTCCGCCGCTGCCAAGAAGTCCGGCCGCGTCGCCGCTGAGGGCCTCATCGGCGTGGCCTCCGTGCCGGCCAAGGCCGCCATGGTCGAAGTCAATGCTGAGACCGATTTTGTCGGCCGCAACGAACACTTCCAGGCCTTCGTCGAAAACGTCGCCAAGGTCGCGCTGCATGTCGGCGAAGACGTTGAAGCCATCAAGGCCGCCAAGTATCCCGGCAGCGAGAAGACCGTCGCCGAGGAACTGACCACCCTCATCGCCACCATCGGCGAGAACATGACCATCCGCCGCGCCCGCGTGCTCTCGGTCAAGCAGGGCGCCGTCGCCACGTATGTCCATTCCGCGCTGAAGCCGGGCCTGGGCAAGATTGGCGTGCTGGTCGCCGTGGAATCGAGCAGTGAACTCGCTGCCCTCGAGACGCTCGGCCGCCAGGTTGGCATGCACATCGCCGCCACCCGCCCGGAAGCGCTTGATATCGACGCCGTCGATCCTGCCGCCCTGGAACGCGAGCGCATCGTGCTCTCCGAACAGGCCCGCGCATCGGGCAAGCCCGAAGCCATCATTGAGAAGATGGTCGAAGGCCGCATCCGGAAGTACTACGAAGAAGTGGTGCTGCTGGAGCAGGTGTGGGTGCATGACGGCGAAAGCCGCGTCCGCGCCGTCGCCAAGAAAGCCGGCGCCGCACTGACTGGCTTCGCCCGCTTCCAACTCGGCGAAGGCATCGAGAAGCAGACCGGCGACTTCGCCGCCGAAGTGGCTGCCGCCGCCGGCGTCTGAGGGGAAGGCCAGGGCTCTGCCCTGGACCCGGCAGGGGCCTTGCCCCCTGCACCCCCACCAGGGGTCAGCGACCCCTGGACCGGCATCGGTTAGGACTAGAATAGAAGGGGCCATCCCGGACCGATCACACGGTCTGAGATGGCCCCTTCCTATTCCAGTCCCGCCGTCATCGCAGCGAGGCGATCTCGATGTGGCGTTGCGGTTGCGGGTTGCTGAGTCCTCCGAGAACTACAGCCGGATCGTTTCCGCGATGCTGAGCCAGACTGAGGTGGTCCCCGAAAATCGGACGGGAGCATAAGCTTGGTTCGTCGTGAAAAGGACGGACCCGATGACGGGCAAACGGACGCGTTCGAGGCCGGTTCAGAACTGCGGGGTGGCCTGACCCAATGGGTCGGCTATTGCAATGCGGGGAGGCCCCATGCCAGCCTGGACGGACGAACACCCGACGAGGCCTATGCGGCCGGTGTGGCCGGCAACGGTGAGCATGAGAGATTGGCGGCCTGACGTGAACCAGAACCAAGCTTAGCAAAGCCGCCAAACTGTCCAACGAATCGGGTCCACCTCAGTCCGGGGGATCGACCTGGATGTGCTTCCGTCCAAGCTGGTTGCCGTGGTCGGATCCAATGGCGCGGGGAAATCGAGCGCGTTGCGTGCCATCATGGGCCTGGTTCCCGCCACCGGCGATGTGCGTCTCGGCCCAGCCGAGATTCTGCGGGCACCGACATGGCGCCGGGCGGAGCTGGGTGTCGGCTTCGTGCCCGAAGGCAGGGGAACCTTTGCTCCCTTGAGCGTGCGCGAAAATCTACTGCTAGGCGGCTATACTGTTGACGCAAGGACGCGGGCCAAGCGGCTCGAAGAGATTTTCGGCCTCTTCCCGGTATTGCAGGAGCGCTTTGACCAGGGGGCCTCGCTCTTGTCGGGAGGTGAGCCGCAGATGCTTGCGGTCGGCCGCGCGCTGATGTGTTCGCCGAAGGCGCTCATTCTGGACGAGCCGAGCATGGGCCTGGCTCCGGCTATCACACGGCTGCTATTTGCGACATGACGCAGGATCGCCGATAGCGGCTGCGCAGTTCTGGTGGCGGACCAGAGCGCCAGTCTTGTCTTTGGCTGTGCCGACATTCTCCATGTCATGCGCCTGGGCACAATTGTCGCATCCGGTTCGCCGCAAAGCTTCAAGAATCCCGATGCCTTGGGCCAGCATTATTTCGGTACGACCTGAACATGGATCAGGATCGTTCCAGACGTCGCGCTCGAGCGCCAAAAATGGGCTCCCGCTGCAGTTCCCAGCTGCACGATGCGACAATGGCCTTAGCGTCGCCTCAAAACGACCTGCGCAACATCTCAGGAGAATGGCAATGCCGCAAAGTACAGAATATGTGACGCTCGAAGGCGCGCCCGATCCTCGCCCAGCCCGTCACGCCGTGCTGGATACCGCGCGCTATACCGGCACCGAATTCATGCGGCGGGAATGGGAGGGCATGTGGACCAAAGTCTGGCTGCTGGCGGGCTTCGTTGCCGATGTGCCTGAAGTTGGCGATTTCGTTACCTTCGACATCGGTCAAGAATCGATCCTCGTCACCCGGTCCGGCAAAGATACCATCACGGCGATGTACAATGTCTGCCAGCATCGAGGAAATCAGATCACCACGCTCGAGCAAGGAAGCGTGGACCGTATCGTGTGCCCCTATCACGGCTGGGCCTATGCGCTGGATGGCAAGCTGGAGCATGTCCCGGATGCTGATCGCTTCGATCAGGGCCTGCCCTGCGCAGAATTGTCGC
>CANJOG010000404.1 GCA_947475475.1 Acetobacteraceae bacterium | reverse complement strand
TACCGGCGCGGACGCCATCACCTTCGTCAAGCAGGCCCGCGCGTTTGGCCTGTTCAACAAGATGGCCGCCGTCGGCGACATGACATATTCGCCGAACCTCGGCCCGTCGCTGCGCAAGGACATGCCGAACAACTACTTCTCGACCTGCACCTGGTTCTACGATGCCTTCAAGCATCTGCCGATGGTTCCGGAATTCTACAAGCAGGCCGTCGAAGTCGGTAAGAACCCGATCCCCGACCCCTTCCTGGCCCAGGCCCATCTTGGCCTGACCACGATCATCGCCGGCGTCCGCCAGGCGAAGTCCACCAAGACCGAAGACGTGATCAAGGCCCTGGAGACGGTGAAGTTCGACTCCGTCTATGGTCCGATGTCCTTCCGTCCGGAAGATCATCAGATGCGCTTCAACCCCGGCTATGTCCGCCTGGGTCCGGCCGATACCGCCGATGGCTGGAAGATCGAGGAGTTCATCTCCGTGCCCTTCGAGGAAGCAGTCGAGCCGCCGACGCCGGGCAAGAAGTTCGAGATCTAATCTTTCTCGAATGGCTGAAAATGACGCGGCCGGGGGCACTCCCCGGCCGCGTTTTTTTTGTGCACAGACTCATCAATGCCGGAAACGTTGTCACCATGCCCTGATCGGGGATAGTCTGCGCAGCGCAGAACCAGAGACCTCGCCAACAAATATCGATTTCTGACGACAAAATAACTGCTCAAAATACCGGGAGAAAACAGACATGTCCTACCGCATCACGCGCCGTGGCGCGCTGGCCGGCGCGCTCGCCGGCACATCGCTCGCCGTTGGCTCGCGCCGCGCCTGGTCGCAGGCCAAGCCAATCCGCATCGGCGTGACCCAGACCATCTCCGGCCCGCTCGCCTATGTTGGCACCCAGCATGTGATGGGCGCACGCGTCGCCGCCAAGCTGGTCAATGATGCTGGCGGTATCGAGGGCCGCAAGGTCGAACTCGTGGTGCGCGACACCCGCGCCAATGCCAATGACATGGTCGCCGCCCTGCGCGAACTCGCCGGCGACGGCATCAATCTTGTGTTTGGCGAAGCCTTCAGCACGCCGAACCTCGCCGCCTGGCCGATCGTGCCCTCGCTCGGTATGATCTATGTGCCGGCCTCGGTCGTGGCGATGGAACTCAACCACGATTTGTTCAACCGCAACTGCTTCCGCGCCAGCCAGAACGCCTACATGGAATATGTCGGCCAGGCGCAGGTGATCGCGGACCGCCATATCAAGGCCAAGCGCTGGGGTGCCATCGTCGCCGATGCGGCCGGCTTCCGCGTCAGCCAGCAGTATTTCTATGTCGGCATGAAGCGCCATTACGCTGCCAAGGGCGCGCCGCTGGAACTCATCGATCCGGTGATCGCCAAGGTTGGCGCCGGCGACTATCGCAACCAGATCAACGAACTTGTCGGCCAGAAGCTGGACGGCATCATCATGGCGGTGACCGGCGGCGAGCTGATCACCTTCGTCAAGCAGGCCAAGGCATTCGGCCTGCTGAACAACCTGCAGGCCATGTGCGACATGACCTACAACACGGTTCTCGGCCCGACGCTGAAGAAGGATACGCCGCAGAATTACTGGACCAGCTGCACCTGGACGCGCGATGCCTTCAAGCACCTGCCGCTTTCCGAGGCCTTCTACAAACTCGCTGTCGAGGAAAGCAAGAACGCCATCCCCGATCCGTTCCTCGCGCAGGCGCAGGCCGCCATGGCGACGCTGATCGAGGGCGTGCGCAATGCCAAGAGCCTTGATACCGAGACGCTGATCAAGACGATCGAAACAACGCCGTTCGACACCGTCTATGGCAAGCTCGCTTTCCGCGCCGAGGATCATCAGCTCAAGGTCGATCCCGGCTATATCCGCTATGCGCCGGATGACAGCGCCGAGGGCTGGAAGATCGCCGAATACGTCAAGATCCCCTGGGCCGAGGCCATCGAGGCGCCGAGCCCCGGCAAGAAGTTCGAAGGCTGAGTCTCAGACAACGCCCAACAAAAAAGGCCGGGAGAAATCCCGGCCTTTTTCATGTCCACTTGCTTTGTCCGCTACTCCATCTGATTAGGCAGCCAGAGAATCAGATCCGGGAACGCCGTCAGGATCGCGATGACGATCAGATGCGCGATGAAATGCGGATAGGAGCCCTGGAAAACTTCCGAAACCGGCCGCCCTGAATAGCGCGCCACGACGAAACAGTTCAGCCCGATGGGCGGTGTGATCATCCCAACCTCGGCTGTCACGATCTTGATCACGCCAAACCAGATCGGATCGAATCCAAGCGACTTGATGACCGGAATTACCACCGGCACGGTCAGGAACAGGATCGCCGTCTGGTCCATGAACACGCCGAGAATAATGTAGCCCACCAGCAAGGCCACAATGATCACCCAGCGTGAGACATCCAGCCCGCCGACCCAGGAAACCAGTCCTTGGGTCACCTGAGTCAGCGCAAAGAAATATCCGAAGATCGCGGCGCCGAGCACGATCATCATGATCATGCAGGTGCCGTGCATCGAGCGCACGAGGCAATCATAAAGCGCGGTCAGGGTAAGCTTGCCACGTTGCCATGCCAGCAGCAGGCCGCCAAAGGCACCAAGGGCGGAAGCCTCCGTTGGCGTCGCCATGCCGAGATAGATCGTTCCGGTGACGAAGGCGAATAGGAAGATCATCGGGCCGCAATCGCCAAGCAGGCGGAAACGCTCGCGCCAGGGCGTGCTGGCCATGGGCGGCGCGCGGCTTGGGTCCTGGATCACCAGGAACAGCACGGTCAGCATGATGGTCGCGGTGACCAGCGCGGCGGGGATCAGCCCGCCGATCAACAGCTTGCCGACGCTGACTTCGGCGATCAGGCCAAAAATCACCAGCGCGACTGTGGGTGGAATCAGCATGGCGAGCGTGCCGGAAATCGCCACCACGCCGGCAGCCATCTTCGGCTCGTAGCCTTGTTTGATCATCGAGGGCAGCGTGGTCGAGGACAGCGTCGCGGCCGCGGCGGTCGAGGTACCGCAGATCGCGCCGAAGGCAGCGCCGGCAAGGGCCGTCGCCATGGCCAGCCCACCCGGCACCCGGCCGACCCAGGCGGCGGCGGCCTTGAACAGGCTGTCGGCCACGCCGCTCAGCAGCACGAGTTCCGCCATCAGCAGGAACATCGGGATGGGGAGCAGCTC
>CANJOG010000403.1 GCA_947475475.1 Acetobacteraceae bacterium | reverse complement strand
TCACCGTCCAGCTCGGCAAGGGCTATGTCGCTGCCGCCGCCAACCGTCCGGAAGACGCGCCGATCGGTCTGATCCCGATCGACAGCATCTATTCGCCGGTTCGCCGCGTCTCCTATAAGGTCGAGCCGACCCGCGTGGGTCAGGTCACCGATTATGACCGCCTGCTGCTGACCGTTGAGACCAATGGCGCCGTGACCCCGGAAGATTCCGTGGCCCTCGCTGCCCGCATTCTGCAGGACCAGCTCCAGCTGTTCATCAACTTCGATGAGCCGCAGCAGGCCCGTGCGGAAGAAGTGCATGACGATCTGCCGTTCAACCGTAACCTGCTCCGCAAGGTCGATGAGCTTGAGCTCTCGGTCCGTAGCGCGAACTGCCTGAAGAACGACAACATCGTCTATATCGGCGACCTCGTGCAGAAATCCGAACAGGAAATGCTGCGCACGCCGAACTTCGGCCGCAAGTCGCTCAACGAGATCAAGGAAGTCCTGTCTTCGATGGGTCTCTCGCTCGGCCAGACCGTTCCTGGCTGGCCGCCGGAGAATATCGAAGACCTGGCGAAGCGACTCGACGAGCCGTTCTGATTGGACTACAGCCCGCCCCATACGGCGGCGGGCTGTGACTGTCCGCCCACTTGAAGTTTGACTAGCGCGGGCGCTGCCCGCCACGTCCGCGCGAAGGAGAGACTAACATGCGTCACGGTGTTGCCGGCCGAAAGCTCGGCGTGACCTCCACCCACCGCCTTGCGATGTTCCGCAACATGGCTGTGGCCCTGATCAAGCACGAGCAGATCACCACGACGCTGCCGAAGGCGAAGGAATTGCGCCCGGTTGCCGAAAAGCTGATCACGCTCGGTAAGCGTGGCGGCCTGCACGCCCGCCGTCAGGCCTATGCCCAGCTGCGCGACGATGTGATCGTCCGCAAGCTCTTCTCGACGCTGGCCGATCGCTACAAGGCCCGCTCGGGTGGCTATTGCCGCGTGCTGAAGGCCGGCATCCGCTATGGCGATGCCGCCCCGATGGCCGTGATCGAACTGGTCGAGCGCGACCTGGCCGCCAAGGGCCTGGATAGCGGCCCGAAGCAGGTTCGCGAAGAAGCCGATTCTGGCGAGGAGTAATCCTCGCTACCAAGGCTGAAAAGTTCGACCCCGTGCTCGCGAGAGTGCGGGGTTTTCTTTTGGCCACCCCGCCAGTAGGCTCGTGATCAATAAAATTCCGGCGGCGGCGGTGCCGTGACAGTTCGGGCCAGGAGGAAGCATGGCCGACCCATTTCTGGTCAATATCGCCGATCGTCCCGATCTGGAGAAGCCGGGCGCGGATGGCAAGCGTGCCGTGCCGGGCCTGTCGGATGACGCGCCCATGATGGACAAGGCGCGCGGCACCACCCGCTATCTTGGCCGTGAGGCCGCGGAAGGCGGGGTAGACGGCCCCTTTGCCTATTACAGTGACCGTCCCGCCGGCGATGTCATCCCCATGCACCGGCACAGCGCCAATCGCACCGAATTCCTGATCTCCGGCTCCATCGAATGGCGCGAGCCCGGCAAGAAGCCGCGCGTCTATGGTGCCGGCACGCTCAGCCATGTCGAGGCCGGCACCATCTATGGCTACAAGGTGCTGGAAGATGCCCGGATCCTGATTGTTTTCGACGGCCCGCCCGGCATCAATCTCGTCTGACGCGCCCTGCTATCCGCACGCCGAACCGCGCCACAAAGGCACGGACGCCAAGGAAGCCCAGAATGTCAGCCAGTCTCCAGGCCACCACACTGCAAACCCGCCCTTTGCATCCGGAAATCGGCGTCGAGGTGCTCGGCCTCGATCTTTCCCGCCCGCTCGGCGCTGGGACGATCGCGGAACTCAAGCGCCTTTGGGCGCAGCACCTCGTCCTGCTGTTTCGCGGCCAGTCCCTCTCCGAAGAGCAGCAGGTGGCCTTTTCCGAGCTTTTCGGCAGCCTGGAACGCGCCCCCGAGGGCAAATGGAGTTCCAGCCGCAACCCCGCCGTCCTGCGAGTGGCCAATACGACCGAGACCGGCAACAAGGTCGATCCGGAGCATATGTTCCAGCGTTATTTCGCCACGCTGGCGGCGCTGTGGCACACGGACAGTTCCTACCGCGCCATCCCGGCCTATGGCTCAATGCTGCACGCGCTGGAAATCCCGCCCAGCGGCGGCAATACCTGCTTCGCCAATACCATCGCTGCCTATGACGTCCTGCCGGCCGAGCGCAAGCGCCTGCTCGAAGGCAGGCACATGGTGCATTATTACGGCTTCTCCCGCCTGTTCGAGCCAACCCTGCCGCCGATCTCGGCCGACGACCTGCGCGCCTTCGCCCCGGTCACCCATCCGCTGGTCCGCACCCTGCCCGACGGGCGACGCTGCCTGTTCCTCTCCGCCAACGTCGCTTGGTATGTCGGCGGCATGCCGATCGAGCAGGGCGAGGCGCTACATCGCGAGCTGATCGACTGGGCGACGCAGGACCAGTTCGTCTACAGCCATGAATGGCGCGTGGGCGACCTGCTGCTCTGGGACAATCGGCCGACCATGCATCGCGTGCTGCCCTATGACAAAAGCTATCGGCGCGTGCTCCAACGCACCTCCGTGGCCGGAACCGAAGTCCCCGTCTGATCCGCTCTTTCTGGCCGCGCCGGTCCGGCCCTCCTATACTCGGCGCATGACCACCCGCCGCCCCGCCACCGATCTCTTCGGCAGCCCAGCCGTCCCACAGGACGATGCCGCCCGCCCGCTGGCGGACCGTATGCGGCCGCGCGCGCTCGAAGACGTCGCCGGCCAGGACCATCTGGTCGGGCCCGAGGGCACGCTCACCCGCATGCTGGCGCGTGGCTCGCTCGCCTCGCTGATCCTCTGGGGGCCGCCAGGTGTGGGCAAGACCACCATCGCCCGGCTGCTGGCCGAGCGCGCCAATCTCGCCTTTGTTCAGCTTTCCGCCGTGTTCTCGGGTGTGGCTGACCTCAAGCGCGCCTTCGAGGAAGCCACGCGCCGCCGTGCGGCGGGGCAGGGGACGCTGCTCTTCGTCGATGAAATTCACCGCTTCAACCGCGCCCAGCAGGACGGATTTCTGCCCGTGGTCGAGGACGGCACGGTGGTGCTGGTGGGTGCGACCACTGAGAACCCCTCCTTCGCGCTCAACGGGGCGCTGCTGTCGCGCTGCCAGGTGCTGG
>CANJOG010000402.1 GCA_947475475.1 Acetobacteraceae bacterium | reverse complement strand
TGCTGATGCGCCAGGACCCGCCCTTCGACATGGCCTATATCACGGCGACGCATATGCTGGAGCATATCCATCCGCGCACGCTGGTGGTGAACGATCCGAAAAGCGTGCGCGATGCGCCGGAGAAATTGCTGGTCACGCATTTCCCCGACCTGATGCCCCCGACATTGGTGACCTGGGATGTCGAGGCGATCCGCTCCTTCCGTGCGCTGCATCGCGACATCATCGTCAAGCCGCTGTTCGGCAATGGCGGCGCCGGCGTGTTCCGTATTCGCGAAGATGACGAGAATCTCGCCTCGCTGCTGGAAATGCATTTTGCCCGTTCGCGTGAGCCGCTGATGATCCAGCGCTACGAAGCGGCGGTGCGGCGTGGCGACAAGCGCATCATCCTGATTGATGGCGAGCCGATGGGTGCGATCAACCGCGTGCCGGCCGCCGGGGAGGCGCGCAGCAACATGCATGTCGGCGGGCGGCCGGAAGCCAGCCGGCTCACTGAACGCGAACGCGACATCTGCCGCCGCATCGGGCCATATCTGCGTGATCATGGGCTGATCTTTGTCGGCATCGACGTGATTGGCGACTATCTCACCGAAATCAACGTGACCTCGCCCACCGGCATCCAGGAAATCGCGCGCTTCGACGGCGTGAACCTGGCCGAGGCGATCTGGGATGCGATCGAGGCAAAGCGGGCGTAGTCGGGACAGGCTGAGGAACGGCGTGGCGAAAAGCGTCGAATTCTGCTAGAATGATGCACAAAACAACGCTCTGAGGAGAAACTTCCATGGCGAGCACGAATCCTGAAACTCTTGCCCTGCATGCCGGCTGGAGACGCGATCCTGCCACTCATGCGGTCGCGGTGCCGATCTATCAGACCACCTCCTATCAGTTCGACGACGCGCAGGATGCGTCGGATCTGTTCGCGCTGAAGAAGCTCGGCAATATCTATACGCGCATCATGAACCCGACCACCGATGCGCTGGAACAGCGCATCGCGGCGCTGGAAGGCGGGGCGGCGGCGCTGGCCGTGGCATCCGGCCAGGCGGCCTCGGCCATGGCGTTGCAGAACATCGCGCGCGCCGGCGACAATGTGGTGAGTTCCACCGATCTTTACGGCGGCACCTGGAATCTTTTCGCCAATACGCTGCGCGACCAGGGCATTGAAGTCCGCTTTGTCGATCCGGCCGACCCGGAAGCCTTCCGCCGTGCCACCGATGCCAAGACGCGCGCCTACTACGCCGAGACGCTGCCCAATCCGAAGCTCGCAGTCTTCCCGATTGCCGAAGTGGCTGCCATTGGCCGCGAACTTGGCATTCCGCTGATCATGGACAATACCGCGGCGCCGCTGCTGGTGCGTCCCTTCGATCATGGCGCAGCCGTAGTCGTGTATTCGCTGACAAAATATCTCGGCGGCCATGGCACCTCGATCGGTGGCATGATCGTCGATGGCGGCAATTTCGACTGGGGTGCCTATCCCGAGCGCCAGCCGCTGCTGAACTCGCCCGATCCGAGCTATCACGGCGCGGTGTGGAGCGAAGCGGCCAAGCCGCTCGGCCCGATCGCCTATATTCTCAAGGCGCGCACCACGCTGTTGCGCGATCTTGGTGCGGCACTCTCGCCCTTTAACGCCTTCCTGATTATCCAGGGCGTCGAGACGCTGGCGCTGCGCATGCGCGCACATTCGGACAATGCGGCGGCGGTGGCGACTTTCCTGTCGGCGCGCCGCGATGTCACCCGTGTGATCCATCCTTCCTACCAAACGGGTGTGGCGGCAGAGCGGACGAAGAAATATCTCACCAAGGGCACTGGCGGCCTGGTCGGGTTCGAGCTGGCCGCCAGTGCGGATGCCGGGCGGCGGTTCATCGATGCGCTGAAGATGTTCTACCACGTCGCCAATATCGGCGATGCACGGAGCCTGGCGATCCATCCGGCCAGCACCACACATTCGCAGCTCTCCGAGGCCGATCAGCGCGCCACCGGCGTCTCGCCCGGCTATGTGCGGCTCTCGGTTGGTATCGAGCATATCGACGATATTCTCGCCGACCTGACCCAGGCGCTGGACGCGGCGGGCTGAGACCGCGGACGGGGTGGGGGACCAGAACATGCACTTCCATCACGCGACATTGGAAAACGCGCCGCTCCTGCCGGGGCGGCGCGACTTCCTGCTGACGCGCGATCTGGGCGTGAGTGCCGCCACCGGTGGACGGATGCGCGCCACCATCATTCAGCTGTGCAGCGCCGCGCCGGCCACCGGCTGGCATGTCCATCGCTGCGACGCGCAGATGATTTTCCTGCTGTCCGGCTGGGCAAAGATGCAATTCGCCGGCAGCGATCCGGTGATGATGGATGCCGGCACGCTCGGTTTCATGCCGGGACATCGGCCGCATAATGAGCTGGCTTTGTCGGAGGATTTCGCGATTTTGGAAGTCTCGCTGCCGGCGGAGATGGGCACTGAGCCGAGCGAAGCAATTCCCGTGACGGTCCCGGAGGATGCGATGCAGCGGCGCGTCATCGCCTGGCGGGATGTAGCACCGCGCGATGGTGGGCGCGATCTCGGCATAGGGGCGGCGAGCCGTGGCGCGCTCTCCATCACCTATTGCGATGGCGCCTCGGTGACCAGTTCAGCTCCGGCGGCAGGCGAGGCGGCGGTATTTTTCTATCTTCTGAGTGGAAAGCTGGAATATTCACGCGCCGGGTCACGCCGGCGGGTGGAGGCTGGCGACGGTGTACTGAGCCCCGGCGGTGAGGATTTCCACATCAACGCCGCGTCCGCGGATGCCGCGCTGATGCGGTTTGCCCTGCTGGGGTAAGACCCGCCCTACGCGGTCTAAAACTTCAATCGAAATCGCCGGCCAATTCAGCGCGCACGGTTTCCGGCAAAATCGTCATATGGCCGTAATTGGCATGGCTGAAGCCGAGCACCACCTGCGCGCCCTCCGCGCGAAAGGCTGCAATCTGCGCCGGGGTGAAACGGAAATGCACGAACTGCACTGACGAGGCCTTTCCATCATCCGTGGTGCGCTCAGCATCTTCCTCGCTCGCACCCTTGATCGTCTCGCCTCCGACAGTGATGAAGCTGCTATGCTCGATGCCACCAAGCTTGCCCAGCGTCTCGCGGCGGCGGCGTTCGTCGGCGATTTCGATCATGAAGGTGGCGATCAGCTCCGCGCCTTGCGGGA
>CANJOG010000401.1 GCA_947475475.1 Acetobacteraceae bacterium | reverse complement strand
TGCGCGATTGCGGACGGGAAACTCTATCTGTTGCAGTGCCGGCCAATTACGACGCTCTAGACAGCATAGTCCACGCCCTCGCGGGCCAGCTTGCGCAGCATCGCTGCCCAGACCAGGTCATTCACCGTGGTCATCGCCGCGACCTTCTCGGCCTGGGCGAGGGCCTTGCCGGTGACGCTCCCGGCAATCGGATACAGCGCGGCACCGCCGGAGAGCGCGGCGATCTGTATGCTGCACGCATTCTCCAGCCGGTACATGCGGTTGAAGGCTTCCGCGATGGTCGCGCCAACTGCGAGCGTGCCGTGGTTGCGTAGGATCATCGCTCCGCCATCCGGCCCCATATCCGCGACAAGCCTTTCGCGTTCGCCAAGTTCGACGGCGACACCTTCATAATCGTGATAACGGAGGATCGGCGCGAGGGTGAGCGGGCGCTGGGCGGCCATGAGCAGCCCATGTGCCTGCATGCTGACCGCGACGCCATCGCGGGTGTGGCAATGCAGCACACAATGCGCATCGGCGCGGCCCATATGCAGGGCGGAATGGATGACAAAGCCGGCGCGGTTCACGACATAAGGGCTATCGGTCAGCTTGTTCCCATCCGCATCGATGCGGATAAGATTACTGGCGGTGATTTCCTCGAACAGCAGGCCAAACGGATTGATCAGGAACTCGCCCTCAGTACCCGGCACACGCAAGGAGAAATGGGTCGCAAGCATGTCGGTCCAGCGCATCAGATGGGCGAGGCGGAAAGCGGCGGCGAGGTCGCAGCGTGCCTGCCATTCAGCCATGCCGAAACGGGCGATCCCGCCCGCCTGTGGAGTCATGCTTTGTCCGCTGTCACTGTCCATTGAACTGCCTCCCATGTCTCATGTCGGCGGCGGTGCCTGCCGCGTCGGCAGTCGCGCCATGACCGAGACACTGAAGCCGCCATCGACGGCGATATTCTGGCCGGTGATATAGCCAGCCTCCGGACTCAGCAGCAACGCCACCGCGCCGGCGATATCGCCAGGCTGGCCAACGCGTCCCATTGGCACGATGGCATTGCGCGTCGCCGCGTAAGCGGGATCGGCATAGAGCGCCTCGTTCTTGCGCGTGGTGATCATGCCGGGGGCAATAGAATTGACGCGAATGCCATCCGGGGCAAATTCACTCGCCAGCGTCTGGCACAGATTGATCAGCGCCGCTTTCGAAGGTGGGTAGGCGCCGAAATTCACATGCGGATACATGCCGGCAATCGAGGTGATGGCGACAATCGCGCCACGCGATTCCTTCAGCGCGGGATACGCGGCGCGTGCCAGCAGCCAAATAGCGCGCGTGTTGACTGCGAAAACCTCATCCCATTCGGCCACCGCCAGCCCAAGCAAAGGCCCATCGCTCCTGATCGCCGCATTGGCGACAAGCCCATCGAGTCCGCCGCAAAATTCAACCGCTTCGGCAACCAGCCGATCCGGCACCGCGGGGTCGGCAAGATCGCCGGCGAGCCCGAGTGCATCCGCGCCAATCTCACCCAACTCGGCGACGAGATCGTGAATATCCTGTTTCGCGCCGGTCACGCAGGCAACAAGCCGCGCTCTTTCGCCGCGCGCCACAGCATCGCGCGCGAGTTTGCGACAAATCTCGCCGCCAATACCACCTGCGCCGGCACCCGACACCATCACGCGCGGCCCCGTTTTCATGGAGCATCCTCCGACAACATTCCTGCCCGGCCTTGCTTCGCGACCGGGCAACATTGCGGGCACGTTGTCAGGCAAGGCGTGCTTCTGTAAAGCCGATACCAAGAAAGGGAGAGGAAACACCATGACCCATGACGAGATTTTGCAGCTTGGCGAAAACCTGGCCACACGATCGCTTGCCGATTTGTGGTCGCTGTCCGGCCGTGTCGCGGTGGTCACCGGTGGTGCGCGCGGTATCGGGCTCGCCATTGTGCGACGCCTTACAGAGGTCGGCGCGCGCGTGGTGATGAGCGATATCTCACAGGAAGCGCTCGATGCGGGCATGGCCCAGCTCTCCGACGCTCAGCGCGCCCTTGTCGTCACCCAGCCGGCCAATGTGGCGAAGACCGAGCCCCTGGTGGCACTCGCCGATCGGGCGAAGGCAATTTCCGGCAAGATCGATATCTGGGTGAATAATGCGGGCATCTTCCCGGCAACCGGCCCCGTCACCGCGACCTTGGACGAAGCCTATGAGCGTGTCATCGATGTCAATCTGCGCGGTACTTTTGTCGCCTGCCGCGAGGCCGCCAATCGCATGGAACGCGGTGGCGTGATTGTGAACATTGCCTCGACCGCAGGGCTGAAGGGCTACCAGACCATTGCGGCCTATACGGCCGCCAAGCACGGCGTGGTCGGCCTGACCAAGGCGATGGCGATCGAACTCGGCGGCGCCGGTATTCGTGTTGTCGCTGTGGCACCCGGTGGGACGGAGACTCCGGGCGTGGTCGAGAATCGCGAGAAGATGGCCGGCCAAGGCCGTGCCCCGGCGTCGGGTTCGGATATGCCGCTCGGCCGCCGTTGCCTGCCGGACGATATCGCCCGCGGCGTGCTGTTCGCGGCCAGCGACATGGCGGCGATGGTCACCGGCAGCGTCATCTGCGTGGATGGCGGCACGATGGCGTGAGCGTATGGCGGACCGTCACGGTCGACGGGGCGGTCCGCACCAATTTTCTCTGATGAAGCTGACTTAGCTCACGGCAGGTCCGCAGCGGTCCCACATTTCGGTGCCGCCGCCCGGCAGGGTCACGCGGATGAGATTTTCGCCCATCAATTGCATGTCGATCTTGCCGCCGGCGCCGGGATCGCGCGCGGGCACTACGTAGCTGAAATCATGCCGCCCATAATCACCCTCGGCGCGGGTGCCGGCCGGGGTAACGATGACCGCGCCGGTGATTTGCAGTCGGCGGCTGGTAGTCTGATGGCACCAATTGCCGTCAATCGAATCCGCTTGTGCCTGGCCAGGGGCCAAGAGTCCGGCGAGGGCCAGCGCGCCAAAGGCGGCCAGCCGCAACGGGAGCCTGCGCGGGGTCGGGGACATCCGGTGCATCTGCATCCTCCTAGGCTGTGTGGACAGATTTAACCAGCATCAGCGCGCACGCGAAACTGATGATGGCTGAGTAGCTGATGTCGGTTTTTTCGCACCGCATGGCGACGCGTTTGAACCGCTTGAGCTTGCCGATGGCC
>CANJOG010000400.1 GCA_947475475.1 Acetobacteraceae bacterium | reverse complement strand
CCCGATCTGGAGGGCGAGGTGGTGATTCGTGGCTATGCGGTGATGCATGGCTACTGGAACGATCCGGTGGCGACTGCGGCGACCATCGACAATGATGGCTGGCTGCATACCGGCGATGTCGGCAAGATCAGATCGGATGGCAATCTGCGCATCACCGACCGGTTGAAGGACATGTATATTTCGGGTGGATTCAACTGCTACCCTGCCGAGATCGAGCGATTGCTGGCGGCGCATCCGGGGATTGACCAGGTTGCGGTGATCGGGTTGCCGGATGACAAGCAGGGCGAGGTTGGCCGCGCCTATGTGGTGCGGCGGGCCGGTGTCGCGTTGAGCGAGGCGGAATTGATCGACTGGTCGCGGGCTCGGATGAGCAACTATAAGACGCCGCGATCGGTGGTATTCCTCGATGCGCTGCCGGTCAGCCCGCATGGCAAAGTGTTGAAGCGAACGCTGCGAGACGCGGCGCTGGACAAAAAGGGGAAGGCGTCATGAGCGTCACGCTGCGAACACCGCTTTGCGACATGCTGGGCTGCCGCTACCCGATCGTGCAGACTGCGATGGGCTGGGTAGCGACGGCACAACTCGTCATTGGCACGGGCAAAGCGGGCGGATTTGGCTTTCTCGCCGGTGCGACCATGTCCACCGAGGAGATGGAAGCCTCCATCCTGGCGGTGAAGGCGGCAACGGATGCGCCATTCGGGGTGAATTTCCATTCCTTCCAGCCGAATGCAGCCGAGATCGTCGATCTGGTGATCAAGCATCGCGTGCGTGCGGTGAGTTATGGCCGCGGGCCGAGTGCGAAGATCATCAAGCGCATGAAGGATGAAGGCGTGCTCTGCATGCCCACGATCGGCGCGCCCAAGCATGCGGTGAAGGCGGTGGAACTCGGTGCCGATATCATCACCGTGCAAGGCGGCGAGGGTGGTGGGCATACCGGCTTCATTCCAACCACGGTTTTGCTGCCGCAGGTGCTGGATGCGGTGAAAGTGCCGGTCGTTGCGGCCGGCGGGATGTTCGATGGGCGTAGCCTGGCCGCGGCCCTTGCCTGGGGTGCGAGCGGCATTGCGATGGGGTCGCGCTTTCTGATGACGACGGATAGTCCGGTGCCAGAATCGACGAAGAAGCGGTATCTCGCGGCGAAAGATCCGTCTGAAATCCGCATCACCTATGCGGTGGACGGCATGTCGCAGCGTTTCGTTATCAATGAGGAAATCAAGCGGCTGGAGAATATGGGCCGTCTGCCACGCCTGGTGATGAGCCTGCGTCACGCGCTGCAATACGGGCGCGAGACCGGCATGACCATGACACAGATGCTCAAAGTGGCGCGCGATGCGGCGTTCGGCGACGGGATGGGATTTGCCGAGACGGTGATGGCCGCCAATCTGCCGGTGATGGTGCAGAAGGGCGTGGTCGAGGGCGATGCGGTGCATGGGCTGCTGCCAGGTGGCCAGGCCATTGCGGCCATTCGCAAGTTGGAAAGTTGCGAGGAATTGATTGGACGCATCGTCAGTGAGGCGAGTGCGCGGCTGGAGGCGCTCGGAGCAGCGCATCTGACACAGAATTCGGGAGCGGCATGATGGATAAGCAATTCTATAGCACGATCGAGGACGGCATTGCCGAACTGGTGATCGACCGCAAGCCCGTCAATGCGCTGGATTCCGTAGGCTGGCGCGCCCTGTCGAAGGAAATCTGGCGCCTGCAGGAGGATGACTCCGTGCGCGTGATTGTGATTCGTGCCGAGGGGCGCGGATTCTGCGCCGGCGTCGATATCAAGGAAATGGCGGCGCATCCTGAACGCATCATCGAGTTGAATGCGGGCAATTATGAAACCTTCCGCGCCATTCATCGTGGCGCCAAGCCAGTGATCGCGGCGGTGCATGGCTTTGTGCTGGGTGGAGGCATCGGGATTTCCGGTGCGGCTGATATCGTGGTGGCTGCCGATGATGCGCGTTTCGGTGTGCCGGAAGTCGATCGTGGCGCGCTGGGCGGCGGCGCACATCTCCAGCGCCTCTTCCCAGTGCAGAAGGTGCGTTACATGTATTTCACCGGTGAGATGATCGATGCGGCCGAGGCCTACCGTCTTGGCGCGCTGGAATGTGTGGTGCCGCGCGAGAAACTTCGCGAGACGGCCCTGGAACTCGCCCGCAAGATCGCGGCGAAAAGCCCCGGCATGATCAAGCTCGCCAAGGAATCGCTGACCGGCATCGAGGATGGCAATCTCGAGGACAAATATCGCTGGGAGCAGGGCTTCACATTGGAAGCCTATCAATCCGCGGATTCTGCCGAGACGCGCAAGGCGTTCGTCGAGAAACGTGACGCCAAGTTCTGACAAGGAATATAGACGTGGCCGAAGCCTATATTGTTGATGCCGTTCGCACGCCGGTCGGCAAGCGGCGCGGCAGCCTGGCGCAGGTGCATCCGGCCGATCTGGGCGGTTTCGCCATGGCGGAAATCGTGCGGCGCAATGCGATCCCTGCTGAGGATTATGATGATGTGATCTATGGTGCGACCGATACGGTCGGGCCATTTGCAGGTAATATCGCGCGCACCTGCTGGCTTGCTGCCGGATTGCCGCTGCATGTGCCGGGCGTGACGATTGACCGGCAATGCGGCTCCTCTCAGCAGGCGGTGCATTTCGCGGCGCAGGCGGTGATGAGCGGGACGCAGCATGTGGTGATCGCCGGCGGCGTGCAGATCATGAGCCAGATTCCGATTTCTTATTCGATGACAGCGGCGCAGCCGCTGGGGTTCACCGATCCGTTCTCGGGCAGTCCCGGCTGGCGCGCGCGGTTTGGCGATGTGGAGGTGAGCCAGTTCAACTCGGCTGAAATGATCGCCGATAAATGGAATATTTCGCGCCGGCAGATGGAGGAGTTCTCCTTCGAGAGCCATCGTCGCGCGCTGGCCGCACAGGCGGAAGGCCGGTTCGATCGCGAGATCGCGCCTATTGCTGGACTGAGCCATGACGAGACACCGCGCGCGACAACACTGGAGAAGATGGCTGAATTGCAGCCCATTCCGATGAGCAAGGGCGGCAAGTTGACGGCGGGTGTTGCAAGCCAGACCTGCGATGCCTCGGCGGCCATTCTGGTGGTGTCCGAAACCGCTCTGAAGCGTTACGGCCTGACGCCGCGCGCGCGCATTCATCATATGAGCGTGCTAGCCGATGATCCGATCTGGATGCTTACCGCGCCGAT
>CANJOG010000399.1 GCA_947475475.1 Acetobacteraceae bacterium | reverse complement strand
CCCCGCTGCATCGCCGGGATACCAGTTCTGCACCGTGCTGTATTTGATCGTCGCATCATCCATGGCGACGAGTTCCACCACCGCGGCATGCAGCTGGTTCTCATCGCGCTGCGGCGCCGTACAACCTTCGAGGTAGCTGACATAGCTGCCCTCTTCGGCGATGATCAGCGTCCGCTCAAACTGCCCTGTATTGCGCGCATTGATGCGAAAATAGGTGGAGAGTTCCATCGGGCAGCGCACGCCCTTGGGGATGTAGCAGAAGCTGCCATCAGTAAAGACCGCTGAATTCAGCGCGGAGAAATAATTGTCGCCCACCGGCACCACACTGCCGAGATAGCGCTGCACCAGCTCCGGAAAATCGCGGATCGCCTCGCTGATCGGGCAGAAGATCACGCCCACTTTCGACAGCGTCTCGCGAAATGTCGTCGCGACCGACACGCTGTCAAACACCGCATCCACGGCAATATCCGGCCGCTGCGGCACCGGCTCGCCATCATCGCCGGGCTCGGCCACCACGCCGGCCAGGATCGCACGCTCCTTCAGCGGAATGCCAAGCTTCTCATACATCTTGAGCAGCTCGGGATCGACCTCATCGAGGCTGCGCGGACCCGCCTTCTTCTTCGGCGCCGCGTAATAGAACAGATCCTGATAATCGATGGGCGGATAATGCAATTTCGCCCAATGCGGCTCGTCCATCTTCAGCCAGGTGGCGAATGACTTCAGCCGCCACTCCAGCATCCATGCCGGCTCGCCCTTCTTCTCCGAGATCAGGCGGATAATGTCTTCATTCAGCCCCTTGGGGGCGAATTCCATTTCGATATCGGTCTCGAATCCCCATTTATACCCGGATTGGGTCAGGGACTTGACGGTATCGAGTGTTTCCGGAACGGCGACCATGTCTCTGCCTCAACTCACAGCGCGCGTCGGATCAAGGCGGCTCGACTCAAGCCGGGCTGGCTCGAGCACGAGCGGGAAGCTGCGCACCATCGCCGCCTCCTGCATATCCGCCAGAGTGATGGCGGAAAGTGCGGACTGGATCGCCTCATTCACCGGGTCCCAACGGCCGCGCACCGGGCAGAGATTCTCCGCCTCGCAGCCGCCCACCGAGCCCTCGACGCAGGCGGTCAGCGCAATCGGCCCATCAATCGCCGTGATCACCGCCGACACCGCCACCTCATTGAGGCTCCGCATCAGCCGGTAACCGCCGCGCGCGCCGCGCTGGGAGACAACCAAGCCCCCCGAGGCCAACGCCTTGAGCACCTTGGAGACGGTCGGCTCGGGAATCCCCGTGGCCGTGGCAATGCCCGGCGCGGTCTGCACCTCGTCGCAGCGCGCGAGGCGGACCAGCACGACAACCGCATAATCGGTGAGCTTGGATAATCTGAGCATGGGCACCCCCGCCGGAGAGACTAAGCGGACCCCTCCGGTCCTGTTTGTCAAATGTGACAACCAACCCCGCGGGTCAAGGGCGCCGTGTCAGTTTCCTGCCCGCAAGCACCGCCGCATGGCTGCCAAGCCACGCCTCAGCCGCCTCTCGCCAAAGCCGGCGTGGTTTCTCTACTCTGTGCCCAAAGCGGAGGAGCGCACGGAATGGGCATGCTGGATGGCAAGGTGGCACTGGTAACCGGCGGCGGCGGCGGAATCGGGCGGGTGCTCTGCCTCGCCCTGGCACGCGCCGGCGCCTCCGTAGTAGTCAACGACCTTGGCGCCTCGCTGGCCGGCGAAGGCCGCTCCTCCAGCCCAGCCGATGACACGGTCGCCGCCGTGCTCGAAGCCGGCGGCAAAGCGGTCGCCAGCACCCATAGCGTGACGGACTGGGACGGCGCCCAGGGCATGGTGCAGACCGCGCTCGATACATTCGGCCGCCTCGACTATGTCGTGAACAACGCCGGCGCCCTGCGCGACGGGCTGTTCCACAAGATGACCCCGGAGGACTGGAAACTCGTCCTCGATGTCCACATCAATGGCAGCTTCCTGGTCAGCCGCGCGGCTGCCGACCAGTTCCGCAAGCAGGAAAGCGGCGCCTATGTGTTCATGTCCTCCAGCGCGGCGCTGGTGGGCAATCTCGGCCAGGCCAATTACGTCGCCGCCAAGATGGCCATGGTCGGCCTGTCCCGCTCCATCGCACTCGATATGCGCAGATTCGGCGTCCGCTCCAATGTCGTCGCCCCCTATGCCTGGACGCGCATGACCAGTTCCATCCCGTCCCAGACCGAGGAACAAAAGGCCCGTGTTGCCCGCTTCCAGAAGCTGACGCCAGAGACCAACACGCCACTGATCGTCTATCTCGGCTCGGATGCCGCGAAAGACGTGACGGGCCAGATCTTCTGCATCCGCCGCAATGAAATCTTCCTGTTCAGCAACACGCGGATGATGCGCTCGGTGCATCGCGCCGAGGGCTGGACGCCGGAGGATATCCAGTCCCACGCCATGCCCGCCTTCACCCCCAGCCTGGAGCCGCTGATCACCGCCGGCCAGCTCTTCACCTGGGACCCGATCTAGGTGGACTCCGCCCCGCCCAAACCAAAAGCCGCGACACCGCGCCATGCCGCCAGTCTGGTGGTCTGGCGCCAGCGCGCCGGCGGCGTGGTCGAGATACTGATGGGGCTGCGCGGCGCCGGGGCGAAATTCATGCCCAACAAGCTGGTCTTCCCCGGCGGGCGCATGGACAAGGCGGATGCCAAAGCCGCCCATGCCAGCACATTGCGCGAGGATGTGCTCACCCTGATGGGCCGCCATACCAAGCCGCGCCTGGCCCATGCACTCGGCATCGCCGCCGCGCGCGAACTGGAAGAGGAAACCGGCCTGTCGATGGGCGCGCCGCCAGCCTTGCACACGCTGGATTATCTTTGCCGCGCGGTGACACCGACCACGCGGCCAATCCGCTTCAATGCGCGCTTCTTCGCCGTGCCTGCCGATGCGACCAGCGGCACGCTTGGCGGCGATGGCGAATTGCACAGCCTGGCCTGGTTTCCGGTGCCGGAAATCCGGTCGTACACCGGCATCATGTTGCCCCAGCTCCTCTCCATTACCGAGCTGGAACGCCTGCTCGCGCTGAGCGCCGAGGAACGTGCCGCGCGCGCCAGTACACCGGTGTTTCTGAGACGGAAAATGCGGATGGAATAGATGCCGCCACGCCCTATAGTCGCGCCAGGAATCGTCCGAGGAAAAAAATGCAGAACATCAATCGACGCGCTTTTCT
>CANJOG010000398.1 GCA_947475475.1 Acetobacteraceae bacterium | reverse complement strand
CACGCCGCTGCGGAAATAGCCGCCGGTCGTCACGCCAGCGTTTCTTCCACCGAGCGGCCGTTGATCAGTTCGGCCATCAGCGCATCTGGCAGGGGGAAATCATCCTGCTCCTCCAGCGCCACCACCGGCTGCACCCGTTTGCCAGCGTCGGGCGCGCCGCCGAATGGGGCGCCCCCATAAGGCGAACCAACATAGCCCTGCCGCATCGCCGGGATGATCGCCGATGTGGCCGGATCATTGGCCACCCCGAAGGTCGCCGGCATCTCGGCAAATCCACGCAACGCGGACCGCCTTTCCTCCACTTGGTACGGCGCGGTATCGGGGAGGAAATTGGCACAGGCCATGGCGCGCGAAACCAGTTCGCGCACCCCTGGATTGGCCTCACTCCCCTCTTCGATCAATGTTTCCATCGGCACGAAATACTCATGTGGATGCGGCACCTGATTGCGCACGAACCCATCATATTGCCGCCGCTTCAGCCCGTACATGACGCGCAGATTGCGGATCGGCAGCACCAGCGGCAGCACCGGCTCGCGCCGCATCAGGCCTGTGGCGCGCCAACGCGGCATCGCCTGGCCGGGCACAACCGGGGCAAGCAGCCATGGCACCGGGCAGACCGCCATCAACGAGCTGGTGCTCGGCGCAAACCGCGCCCGCTTGTCGAGCATGTTCGGAATGGTCGAGCAGGCCTCGATGGCGAAGATATCCGCAAATGGCTCTTCCTCAGTGCCGCCGAAATTGAGCCACAACCCGTCCGGCAGGGTGCGTAGCCTGGTGCTGCCAGGCAGCTTGATGAAAGGATGGCAGGTGCCAGCATCCTCGCACGGCCTGGCCCGCAGCCAGGCATCGGCGGAAAGCCGGCTTGTGCCAATACCCGGCGGCCGTTGCGGCCAGTTCTTCAAGCGCGCCCGGACCAGAGCATCGAGGGACAGGATCACCGACATGCAGTTCTTCTCGCTGAGGTTAGATCGTCACAGCCTCGAAGGCCGTGGCCCACCCTAGTTGCGCCCGAGGGAGAAAGTTAACGATGTCTCTACCATAAGTTGTTTATTGACGTTTTTTTCCCTCTTATGGACGGCATTACTCCCGGTAAGGTTGCCGCCTCGCCACCAATCTCGGCTGCGAATTTTACCCGCGCCATACCCGTATTTCAGTAACTTGTTGCCACTAGATCAGATTATACATGAGAAAATGGGCCGAATAGGTAATTGCCCTGACGGCGCGGGCTGTTTTTCACCCAGTGAAAAACGCCGCTTCCCCCCGCATCCGAAATCGCCCCTCGAACCCCCTGATCGGCAAAGAAAAACCCCACACCAGGGTGCGGGGTTTTGCAATCTCTCGCGACGTTATGGCGGCCGGCCTCTTGCGCCGGCGGCCAACCGAGTCGGCATCGACGCTCAGCGCTTCTCCACCGGCACATAATCGCGCTGCGGCGCGCCGGTATAGATCTGGCGTGGACGGCCGATGCGTTGCGCCGGGTCCTCGACCATTTCCTTCCACTGGCTCACCCAGCCCACGGTGCGGGCCACGGCGAAGAGCACGGTGAACATGGAGACGGGGATGCCCATCGCCTTAAGGATGATGCCCGAATAGAAATCGACATTCGGGTAAAGCTTCTTGGAGATGAAATACTCGTCCGACAGCGCGATCCGCTCCAGCTCCATCGCCAGGTCGAGCATCGGATCGTCCTTGATGCCCAGTTCGGTAAGCACTTCGTGGCAGGTGCGCTCCATGATCTTGGCGCGCGGATCGTAATTCTTATAGACCCGGTGGCCGAAGCCCATCAGGCGGACATTGGAGTTCTTGTCCTTCACCTTGGCGATGAAGTCCGGAATATTGTCCTTGTGGCCGATCTCGGCCAGCATCTTCAGCACCGCCTCATTGGCGCCGCCATGCGCCGGGCCCCAGAGGCTGGCAATGCCGGCGGCAATGCAGGCAAACGGATTGGCGCCAGTGGAGCCGGCGAGGCGCACCGTCGAGGTCGAGGCGTTCTGCTCATGATCCGCATGCAGGATCAGGATGCGGTCCATCGCCTTGGCCAGCACCGGATTGACCTTGTATTCCTCCGCCGGCACCGCGTTCATCATATAGAGGAAGTTCTCGGCATAGCCGAGATCGTTGCGCGGATACACAAACGGCTGGCCGATCGAATACTTGTAGGCCCAGGCGGCGATCGTCGGCACCTTGGCGATCAGTCGGAAGGCCGAGATGCGGCGATGGTCCGGATCGTTGATGTCGAGGCTGTCATGGTAGAAGGCCGAAAGCGCGCCGACCACGCCGCAGATCACAGCCATCGGATGCGCATCGCGGCGGAAGCCGTTGTAGAAGCTGCGCAGCTGCTCATGCACCATGGTGTGGCGCAGCACGCCCTTCTCGAACGCTTCCTTCTCCGCCGCATTCGGCAATTCGCCGTTCAGCAGCAGGTGGCAGACTTCCAGGAAGGAGCTCTTCTCGGCGAGCTGGTCGATCGGATAGCCGCGATGCAGCAGGATGCCGTTATCGCCATCGATATAGGTGATCTTGGAATCGCAGGCCGCAGTGCCGCCATAGCCCGGATCGAAGGTGAAGATACCCAGATCGCCATAGAGTTTGCGGATATCGGCCACATCCGGCCCGAGCGTTCCAGGGATCAATGGCGCCTTGGCCGAACGGTCGGTGCCGTCGATGGAAATGGTGACGGATCCGGTCGGCTTGAGGGTCATCGTCCTGCTTCCTTCACTTGCTGGGCAGCTCACTGAGCGCCGCGGCATACCCGCCGCAATCGAAATTTTCCCTTACCGCCGCCCGCGCGCGCGCGCCAGTGGTGCGGTGCGCAATTGCTCCGAAACTTACGGATTGGCAATCCGATCGCAGCCGATTCATCGTCATAAATCGCGCTCCAGGGGGACTTTCACGGGAAGCTTTAACCGCACGTCCGTTTCAGCTATGGTTTTCGCCTCCGTGCTGGAGGGATGCCGATGCTGATCGACCGGCGCAGATGGATTGACGCCGAGGAAGAACGCAAGGCCGCCAACCGCCAGACCACGAGCCTGGCGGCGATGGCGTTCACCCTGTTCCTGGTGGTCGCGGGCCTGTTCCTGGTCAAGCACCTCGCCGCCAAGATGGCGATGGAGGACTGCCTGATGTCCGGCCGCACCAATTGCGCTCCCATCGCCACCCCAGGCCGCTAAGCACCCTCCTTTGGCTGCACCTCTTTGGCCGCATCT
>CANJOG010000397.1 GCA_947475475.1 Acetobacteraceae bacterium | reverse complement strand
TCGGCAATTGGGATCACCAGAAAATCTTTCTGCTGGTCGGTGCCAAGGTTGTGTTGATGCCGCAATTCGAGCCCCGATCCGTGTTGCGTGCCGCCCAGGCGGAGCGGGCCACTGTCATCCTGGGCGTGCCGACCATGCTGCATGCTTTGCTGAATCACGAGGATTTCCCGCGTACCGACCTTTCCGCCGTGCGGCTCGTCTATTACGGCGCCTATGATCCAAGCGGCATCATGGATCGCACCGCCGATGCCTTCGGCGCGCGCGACGGCCGGATCGAGATGGCGCATACTTATGGCCTCACCGAGGCCGGTCCATTCGTCACGCTGTGCGCATCCGACGAGTTGTTCAGCCATTGGGGCTCGATCGGCCGTGCGGTGCCCGGCGTTGAAGTCGCGCTGCTCGATGACGATTGCAATCCGGTGCCGCAGGGAGAGAAGGGCGAGATCTGCCTGCGTGGCCCCTGTATGTCCGGATATTGGCGAAATCCGGAGGCGACGGCAGCGGCTTTTGCAGGAGGCTGGATGCATACTGGCGATATCGGCGTCGCCGATGAGCGCGGCTTCATGTGGATTGTCGATCGCAAGAAGGACATGATCCGCAGCGGCGGCCAGAATGTCTATTCCAAGGAAGTCGAAGACCGTATCGCAACCCATCCGGATGTGGCCGATTGCGCTGTCGTGGGTCTTGATGATCCAGTCTACGAAGAGCTCGTCTGTGCGGTCATCGTCCCGCGCGCCGGAGTCGTTGCCGATGACGGGCTCGCCACGGACATCACCTCTTTCGTGCGCAACCGGATGGCCGGCTATAACGCGCCAAAGCGGGTTATTTTCCTGAGTGAATTGCCCAAGAATGCCGTGGGCAAAGTCCAGAAGCATCTGCTGCGCAAACAGTTGAAGGATGCTGGCTGAGAGCACCACCAAGCCAGCCAATTGGCGGAGGTTTGGACAACTGGACAATTATTGCCGGTAAGGCCACAGTCCTGGCCAATTCGCTCGGGTCAAAGTGCCCGGCGTCGCGCATGCAGGGGAGGAAAGCCGCAATGGCCGATGAGAAATCCGGACAGGTGAAGGTCCACTACGCCATCGCCCAGGCGCTGCGCGACAATGGTGTTGAGACCCTGTTCGGCCTGATGGGAGATGCCAATCTCTACATGGTCGACAGTTTTGTGCGCGATCACGGCGGCACCTATGTCTCGGCACCGAATGAGGCAGGGGCAACCCAGATGGCGCTGGGCTATGCCTATGCATCGGGCAAAGTGGGCGTTTTCACCGTCACTCACGGCCCGGCGCTGTCCAACACGCTGACCTCGTTGATCGAGGGCGTGAAGGCGCAGCTTCCCATCGTCATGCTCTGTGGCGACACGCCCGTCATCGACAAGGATAATCTGCAAAACACGCCGCAGCGCGACCTGATCCTGGCGACTGGCGCGGGCTTCGAGCAGCTCCGCCATCCGACCACGCTGTCCGAGGATATTGCCATCGCATTTCGCCGCGCCACGCTTGAGCGCCGGCCGATCGCGCTGAACATGCCAGTGGAATTCCAGTGGCAGGATGTCGAATACAAGAAGATCGTCGCCAAACTCTCCAGCAATCGTGCGCTTGTGCCGGAGAGCGAGGATCTCGACAATGCGCTTGGCATCATCGCCGGCGCCAAGCGGCCGATTATCGTTGCTGGCCGCGGCGCCTTTTCCGCCGAAGTGCAGGATGCCATCAAGGCTTTTGCCCAGCGCACCGATGCGCTGCTGGCCACGACGCTCAAGGGCAAGAACATGTGGGATGGCGAGGATTTCAACCTCGGCATCTTCGGCACGCTCTCCAATCCGGTCGCCAGCGACGTGATCGGCACTGCCGATTGCGTGATCTTCTTTGGCTGCTCGCTCAACAAATTCACCGCCGCCGAGGGCTCGCTGATCAAGGGCAAGCGCATCGTGCAGGTGAATGCGGAGCGTGAGGAAATCGGCCGCTTCTTCGCCCCGGATGCCGGTGTGGTCGGCGATATCGCGCTGACCGCGAAGCACTTCATTCATTGGCTGGATCAGGCGGAGATCAAACCATCAGGTTTCCGTAGCGAGGATATCCGCCGCCAGATCGCCAATTACTCGCCCTATGACAATCTGCCGGTCGACAAGAGCACCTCCACGACGCTGGATTTCATTCGCGCCTTGCTGCGCCTGAATGAAACCCTGCCGAAGAACCGTTTCCTGGTCACCGATGGCGGTCGTTTTGTTGGCCAGGCCTGGAAGTATATCGACGTGCCCAAGGCCGGCGATTTCGTCTTCACCGTGCATTTCGGCTCGATCGGCTTCGGCATGGCCGAGGCGGTCGGGGCCTCCTACGCGGTGCCGGATCGTCCGGTGGTAATGGTCACGGGCGATGGCGGTTTCATGCTGGGCGGCGTCACCGAGTTCAACACGGCGGTGCGCCATAAGCGTGATCTGATCGTCATTCTTTGCAACGACAATGCCTATGGTGCCGAGCACATCCAGTTTCGCGCCAAGAACATGCCGCCCGAGGGCTCGATGTTCGATTGGCCGGAATTCGCTGATGTGGCCAATGCGATGGGCGGTATCGGTGTCACGGTGCGCACGATGGACGATCTGGAAAAGGCCATCGAGATCATCGCCAAGCGCGACCGCCCGGTGCTGCTCGATCTGAAGCTCGATCCGGACCGCATGCCCGGCTTCTACTGAGCAACTCTCCAGGCCTGACAAAGAAAAACGGCCTTCCCCAAAGGGAAGGCCGTTTTGCTATGCGGCGTCAGAACCGACGTGTCAGCTCGCCAGTTCGCGCGATCGTGCCGTCGCCTGCGCCACCGCCTCATCGACCAGCTTCGGCCAGGCATCCGGCGCCATCAGTACCGAGAGTGCGCGTTCGGTCGTACCGCCAGGGCTGGTGACCGCCTTGCGCAGATCAGCGGAGTCTTCCGGCGAGGCTTCCAACAGCGCGCCGGAACCGGCAATCGTCGCCCGCGCCAATTGCCGCGCCAGCACAGGTGGTAGGCCCTGATGTAAGGCGGCCTGCTCGAGCAGTTCGGCGAGCAGGAACACATAGGCCGGGCCTGAGCCGGACACGGCGGTGACAGCATCGAGCTGCGCCTCATCCTGCACCCAGGCGACCTCGCCCACGGCTTCCAGCAGCGCGTCGCAGAGCAGGCGCTGCACCCGGTTCACGCTCGACCCGGCGCAAGCCACCGTCATGCCACGGCGCACCGCGGCCGGCGTAT
>CANJOG010000396.1 GCA_947475475.1 Acetobacteraceae bacterium | reverse complement strand
CGAGATGCGAAGTTCGAAGGTGGTGGCGTGCAGATCGGCCACCATGCCGCAGCCGAGGCGGGTGCGGAGACGGTCTTCGAGGCCATCGAGATCGGAGGGCGATTTGTCCGCCGAGACGACGATCTGCTTGCCGGCGTCGATCAGCGCATTGAAGGTGTGGAAGAATTCTTCCTGCGTATTGTCCTTGCCGATCAGGAATTGCAGGTCGTCAATCATGAGCACATCGACGCTGCGGAGCTGTTCCTTGAACTCGATCGTCGCCTGGCTGCGGATGGCGGCGATGAAGCGGTACATGAACTTCTCGGCCGACATATAGGCGACCGTCTTGGCGCGGCCGTCGGTGCGGGTGGTCAGGTCCCAGGCGATGGCGTGCATCAGATGGGTTTTGCCCAGGCCGACGCCGCCATAGAGGAAGAGCGGGTTGAAACCAGGGCTCGCCGGCTGTTCGGCGACGCGGCGGGCGCAGGCATAGGCGAATTCGTTCGGCTTGCCGACGACGAAACTGTCGAAGGTGAAGCGCGGATCGAGCTGGCCGGCGAGATCGGAGCGCGTGTCGCCGCGGTCATCCGTGCGCATGGCGTCCCGCTGGAAGGCGGGGGCCCCTGGATTGGCGCCCGGATTGGCCCCGTGATTGGCGGCGTGCGGGGTGCTGCTGCGTGGCTGGACGGTGGCGCGTGGCGCCGGCACGGCGGGCGTGGGTGCGGCTGGTATTGGCGCGGTGGCGAGGCTTTCGGAGAGGCCAGTCAGGCCGGGCGCATCGTTGCCGATGCGCAAATCGATCCGGCGGATCGCGCGGTTCTCTGCCTGCCAGAGCGTACGCAGCTTGTCTTCGTATTGCGAGCGCACCCAATCGCGCAAAAAACGTGTGGGAAGATAGAGGGTGAGCTCATCGCCATCGAGCGGGCCGAGCGTCATCTGCCGCAGCCAGGATCGGTATTCGACCTCGCCGACATCCTGCTGCAAGCGTGCACGCACGCGGGCCCATTGTGTGCCCAGCGCCTCCACGTCGGCGACGTTCCCTTCCGAAGAAGGGGCGAGTTGATCATCCATAAGCCGCCAATCCCCAACCGGCCGTTTCGCGCAGTGAAACGGGCCGGCACCCAAGTCCGAACGCTATCCGCTCACTGGTTCAAAGGCAACTTGAATGATCGCTTGCACGGCTGATCCAAGCGGGATTCTGGTGTGGTGGCGGACCCTCCAAAAAGGCGTGACGCGGCCGCCGCTGCGGCGCGTGGGCCTACAGCCTGAAGTTGTGTTTCTTTATGCTAGCATCGCAGAGAAAACGACTCTGGGCATTGCCGGGAAATCCGTCCGGCGCCGCGCAGCAGTCGGGATTGACGATCCATGCGGCTTCTGCCGGGCATCGTGCCACGACAAAATCCGGCGTGCCGCACACGTGGCTATTGCCGCGTGCTCTGGCGCATCCGGATTGAAAAACAGCCCATATTTCCAGGAATTTCCGCGATGGCGCCGGAAACGATTCCGGCGCCGCGCGGAGGCAGAATCAGAGGCCGGCGATGCTCTTGATGCGCGCGGCGAGGCGCGAAATCTTGCGCGACACCGTGTTTTTATGGGCGATGCCCTTGATCACGCTGCGCTGCATTTCCGGCTGCGCGGCGCGGAGCGCGTCATTGGCAGCGGACTTGTCGCCCTTGGCGATCGCTTCTTCGACCTGGCGGACGAAGGTGCGCACACGGGACTTGCGCGCCGCATTACGTTCGGTGCGGCGGGCGATCTGGCGGATGCGCTTACGCGCTGAGGCGGTGTTGGCCATGGTCTCTCGATTGGTCCGGTCGATAGTCGGGTTGATGCGGCCGAAAGGGTGACTTTCAGCGAAGGCGCGGTTTCTATGCGGCCCCCCGGCATGAGTCAAGGAAACTTGGCCCCAAGCGGAGGCCCCCACCGCAAGGGGCAGCCATGCGGACCGGTTTCCCGGCCCGCATCCCGGGTACTTTAGCCCAGGTTGAAGTTGGCCGGACGCTTTTCGGCGAAGGCCGACATGCCTTCCTTCTGGTCCGGCGTGCCGAACAGGCCGAGGAACAGGGCGCGTTCATAGCGCACGCCATCCGCCAGCGTGGTCTGGAAGGCGGCATTGACCGACTGCTTGACCATGGCGACCGCCACCGGCGACAGCGAGGCGATGCGCGTGGCGGATTTCAGGGCTTCGTCCACCAGCGTGTCGGCCGGGACGATGCGCGAGACCAGGCCGGCGCGTTCGGCCTCATTGGCGTCCATCTGGCGGGCGGTTAGGCAGAGATCCATGGCCTTGGCCTTGCCCACGGCGCGGGTCAGGCGCTGGGTGCCGCCGGCGCCGGGGATGACGCCGAGATTGATCTCGGGCTGGCCAAACTTGGCGGTGTCGGCGGCGATGATGAAGTCGCACATCATGGCCAGCTCACAGCCGCCGCCCAGCGCGAAGCCGGCCACCGCGGCGATCACGGGCTTGCGGATTGTGGTGATGGTTTCCCAGGGGGCGATGAAGTCGTTGAGGTAGACCGCCGGGAAGGTGCGATCGACCATCTCCTTGATGTCCGCGCCGGCGGCGAAGGCGCGCTCGGAGCCGGTGATGACGATGGCGCCGATGCCGGGGTCAGCATCGAAAGCGAGGAGCTGGCTGCCCAGCTCGGCCATGAGCTGGTCGCAGAGCGCGTTCAGCGCCTTGGGGCGGTTGAGGCGGATCAGGCCAACGCGGCCATGGGTTTCGACCAGGATCATCTCGGCCATCGCCGTTCTCCTTGAGTGAGTGTGGGATAGGCGTTCCGGCGGGCCGGAGCGCGAAACACGCGTTTCTGTAATCAGCGCTGGGTGCGCGGGCAATAGAAGGTGGAGCGGCCGGCTTGCACGATGCGCTTGATCCCGGCGCAGCCAGGCGCGCCGGGGCAGCGTTCGCAGAGCTCTCCCTCACGGCCATAGACCTTCCAGGCGTGCTGGAAATAGCCAAGTTCGCCATCGGGCTGGACGTAGTCGCGCAGTGAGGAGCCACCGGCGGCGACGGCCTCCTCCAGCGTCTGCTTGATCTCGGGCACCAGCCTGGCCGCGCGGGCGCCAGGGACCGTCGCGGCGATACGCTGCGGGCTGATGCCGGCGCGGAACAGGGCTTCGCAGACATAGATATTGCCAAGGCCCGCCACGACGGACTGGTCGAGCAGGGCGGATTTGATCGGGGTTTTCTTGCCTTCCAGCGCGGCGTTCAGGCTGGCGAGCGTGAAATCGTCCGACAGCGG
>CANJOG010000395.1 GCA_947475475.1 Acetobacteraceae bacterium | reverse complement strand
TCAGGGGGCCGAGTTCGGGCTGCCGGCGAGCGGGCAGGCTTTGTCGGGGTCGTGGGTGTTGCTGAACAACGTCCATTCCATGGGCGACCAGGGCAAAGGCATGCTGACCGGAGAATCCTGGTATTGGGACATGGACGATCAGAATCGCAGCTTTGCCAGCCGGTTCCGCGCCGAGCGTGGCGTGCCGCCGAATTCCGCGCAGGCCTCGGTGTATTCATCGGCGTTGCAGTATCTGCGCGCGGTGAAGGCGGCGGGCAACAAGGAGCCGGCAAAGGTGCGGGCGGAGATGGCGAAGGGCATGTTGAATGATGTGTTCCTGCGCAATGGCAAGTTGCTGGATAACGGGCTGATGATTCATGACATGTATCTGGTGAAGGTGCGTGGCAAGGCTGACATGAAGGGCGATTGGGACCATTACGACGTGGTCGCCACCGTGCCTGGCGCGCAGGCGTTCCGGCCGATTTCGGAAAGTGCGTGTCCGATGCTGAAGAAGGGCTGATCCTGGCATGAGCCGGGAGGCAGAGATCGCCGCGCTGCTGGATCGCGCGGCGATTGCCGAGGTGGTGGGGCCACGCTATGGCCGCGCGATGGACTGGCTCGATCTGGCGGCGCTGCAATCGTGTTTTCATGAGGATGCGACGCTGGATTACGGATATTTCCAGGGCAGCGCGCATGACTGGGCGGCGATGCGGTGTGGCAATCCGGAGCCTGGATTGCTGCACCGGTTTCATTATCTGTTTCCGCCCTCGATTGCATTGGATGGGGAGCGGGCGCGCTCGGAAGGGAATTCGATTGCGGGGGTGCGCCAAAGGGACGTGGATGGCGATGGTGAGGCGGTGACGACCACCTATTTCGGGTCGCGGTATTTCGATGATGTGGAGAAGCGCGGCGGGGTGTGGCGGATGAGCCGGCGCGTGGTGCGGGTGGAGTTTGTCGAGTCCTCCGAAGGAGGTGCTGCGTCGGGGATGTTTGCGAAATTGGCGATGCTGGAGGGAGCGAGCACGTCCCATCCGCTGTATCGGGATTTCGGTGTGAGATAGGCGCGCTTGACCCGGCGCGGGGCGGGTTGGTCTGGTGGTTTGTATGAACGAAGAATCCACACCGCGGCTGCCGGTTTTGCAGCCTGAGCAGATGACTTCCGATCAGCGCGCCGCCTATGACGAGATGGTGGCGGGGCCGCGTGGCGGGGTGATGGGGCCGCTGGCGATGTGGCTGTACAGCCCTGTGCTGGCGCAGCGGGCGCAGGCGCTTGGCGTGCATTGCCGGTTCAGTTCGTCACTGTCGAACCGGCGGTCCGAGCTGGCGATCCTGATTACGGCGCGGCATTGGCGCTCGGGGTTCGAGTGGAACGCGCATGCCAAGCTGGCGCGGGCGGCGGGGTTGCCGGAGAGTGTGATCGAGGCGGTGGGCAATGCCGATACGCCGGAATTCGATGATCCGGCGGAAGAAGTGAGTTACGTTTTTGCCTTGGAGTTGCTGGCGACTCAGGGTGTGAGCCAGCCGGTGTTCGAGCGCGCGCGCGACTTGCTGGGCGAGGTTGGCGTGGTCGATCTGATCGGCGTGCTCGGGTATTACGGCCTGGTGTCGATGACGATCAATGCGCTGCGGATTCCGCCGGGCAAGGAGCCGCCGTTTGCGGCGGTGTGATCAGTCGCCGGCGGCTTCGGCGCGGAGCGGGGCTTGCGGGATGTCGCGTTTTTTGAAGCCGGCCCAGGCACGGTCGAGATAGGCGAAGACGTCCGGGTCTTCGTCGCGTGTGGGCGGGGTTTCGAGATCCCAATGGCCGTACGTGTCCTCGCCACGGGCGAGCAGGGCGCCGCGCCGGCTGAGTGTGCAGCGGGAATAGGTCGGCATGTAGAGCACCGAATAGCCGATGCGGCGGTCTGGGCCGTTATTATAGCCGGAGCCGTGCACTGTGCGTTCGTGATGCAGGGAGAATTGGCCGGCCTTGAGTTCGAGATCGACGGCTTTGCTCTCGTCGATGTCGTGGAGAACCTGGCCGCGCGAGACGAGGTTTTTCGGGTTGAAGGTTTCCTCGTGGACGAGATCGGGGGATTTGTGGCTGCCGGGGGAGATGCGCAGGCAGCCATTGGAGGATGAGGCATCGGCGAGGGCGACCCAGACCTGGAGACCGTCTGGCGGGTCGATGCCGAGATAGCCGGAATCCTGGTGCCAGGAGACGAAGGTGCCGTCGTTGACATCCTTGAGCCAGATTGTTGACGAGTAGATCAGGATGTTCGGGCCGATGAGGCTTTCCACGCGGTCCAGGATCGCCGGGCTGGTGGCGACGTCGTAGAGCCAGGTGAAGATCAGATGGGCCTTGAGCGAGGCGCTGCGCGTGGGGTGTTTTTGCGTGCGCGCTTCCCAGTCTTCGAGTTTGGTGCGGCGGGCGCGGGCTTGTTCGGTGGTGAGCGCGGTGAAGGGGGCAAGATAGCCGTTCTCGCGCCAGAAATCGGTCTCGGCGGTGGTGAGAATGCCGGCCATGGGTGGTCCCTCCAGGGAGCGTCTTGTTGGTTGGGTGCAGTCTGGCAAGAGCAGCGAGGGAGTGCAACCTGCGGGTGGGCTCAGACCTCGCGGCCGATGAGATTGTCCACCGCGCAGCGGTCGCCGCCGCGGAAGAAGATGGCGATGCAGAGGGCGAGCCACAGGAGGGGGAATTCGATGCCGCCCTTGGTCCAGAAATAGCCGTTCTGCCATTGGAAGAAACAGATGATGACGAGCATATGCACGCCGATCATCGTCGCCGCCACGCGGGTGAACAGGCCGATGGCGAGGCAGAGGGCGGCTGCGGATTCGGTGGCGAAGGCGAGGTAGGCGAGGACTTCGCCAAGCGGCAGGCCTTTGGCGGTGATGTTGGCGGCCATGCGGGTGATCGAGCCGGTGAGGAGTTTCTGCACGCCGTGGGGGAGCAGGATGGCGCCGGTGGCGAAGCGGATGAGGGCGTAGGAATAGGGCGAGAGGCGGGTGTAGAGGCCGCCCATGGCCGGGATGAGCAGGCGGTTTGTCTGTGCCGTCATGGTGGTGATCCGTGATTGTTGATGTCAGGTGCGGCGGTGTCAGGCTTTGGCCGCGCGTCTGCGCGCCGAGATGGTTTCATGCGCGAGCAGGAACAGGGCGGCGCCAACGATGCAGGCGCAGCCGATGACGGTGCGCAGTGAGGGGAGTTCACCCCAGACCGACCAGGCGATGAAGAAGGTGAAGACTTCCATCGAATAGTAGAAAGGTGC
>CANJOG010000394.1 GCA_947475475.1 Acetobacteraceae bacterium | reverse complement strand
TTCATGCGGCGTGAAGGGGCTGGCACTGGGGAAAGTCACATCGATTGCGCGCACGCCGGTCACGGTCTCGGGATCGGGCCAGGGGTCGGCAATGACAATCCGCTGGGCAATGGCAGGAGCCGATGCAAACATCAGCAGGGCGGCCAGCACCCATTGCGCAATCGCCTTTGACTGCATCATCGTTTCCTTCCCCTTTATGCGCCCCGCCTAACGGATCGTCGCTTCGATAGACGCGCGAAGCTCAGCGGTTATTTCAGGTAATACGCCGAACCAGGCTTTGAAGGACGGGCGTGCCTGATGCATCAGCATGCCGAGCCCACCCACCGTCGGATTGCCGCGCGCGGCGGCATCCGCCAGAAGCCTGGTCACCAGCGGATTATAGACGATGTCGCTCACCAGCGCATCAGGCGGCAACGCAGCCAGATCCAGTTCCAACACCGGCTGGCCGACCATTCCCTGGGTCGTCGTGTTGACCAGCAGCGCGGCGCCATCGAGCGCTGCGGCCCGATCATGCCAGTCCAATACCCGCACTTTGGCGCCGAACTGTGCCGCCAGCTCCTCCGCGCGTGCCCGCGTGCGGTTGAGCAGGCGGACTTCCGGCGCCCCCTCATCGAGCAGACTTGCCACCACTGACCGCGCGCCGCCGCCGGCACCGAGCACCACGGCCGGGCCGGCATCACCGCGCCAATCCGCCTTGCCGTCGCGCAGGCTTTCGATGAAGCCATAGCCATCGGTGTTGTAGCCACTCAGCGTGCCATCCGCCTCGACAACCACCAGATTGACCGCCCCCATGCGTTTGGCTACCGGGTCCAGTCGGTCCACCAGCCGTGCGGCTTCTTCCTTATGCGGCAAGGTGACATTGCATCCGGCAAAGCCTAGCGCGCGCAATCCGCGCAGCGCCTCGGCCACATCGCCGGGTTTGACTGGCATCGGCACATAGGTGCCGGGAATACCGTATCTTTCCAGCCAGTATCCGTGCAGTCTGGGTGAGCGCGACTGGAACACCGGCCAGCCGATCAGGCCCGCCGCCTTGAACTGTTTCGGCTCCATCATCCTGGTCCTTCCCCACCGTATTCGGCCCGGTGCATATCACCGCATGTGCCGGGCACCAAAGCGCGGGGCGTCCAATAATGGGGCGGGACGGCGCGTCAGCTCCCCGACTGGCCCAGCCACTTGATCACCACATCCGAGCGCGGCCGGGCACGGCAGCCGAGTACCATCCCCGCCTTGGCCTGGGCCGGGCTCAGCGAGGTGTCGCTTTGCGGCAGATGCGAGAGTTTGCCGCTCTCCGGCCGTGAGATGCAGGCGCCGCAATTTCCCGAGGCGCAGATATATGGATAGTCGATCCCTGCGGCGATGGCAGCCTGCAGGATGGTCTGATCCGCGCGGCAGGGGATGTCCGCACCGGTATTGGTGATGGTGACGTTGTAGGTTTTGGGGGACTTTGCCATGACGCCGCTCACGCCGCATGCCGGCGCGACGGGCTGGCGCGCACCGTGCCGAATTCCTGATGGTACCAGACCACGGATGGAAAGCGCGTCAGTGCCCAGCCATAGAGCACGAGCGCGATGGCCGGTTCGTCGCCGATCACGATATTCTCGTGGATGTCGTGATCGGCCATGCACATGCCAATGCCGGGTTCGACGGTCACTTCGCCGATCTTGACCACCTCGGCGCGGCCGGGCGTGCCGCCATTGTCGATCCGGCGATAGAAATTATGCTGCTCGCGTCCCGAGAGTCCGGCATTGATGCACCAGATGCCATGATCGTGCGGTGCTGCCATCTTGTCCGGCAGATTGATCGTCAGGTAGAGCGCCAGCCCGTCATTTTCCTCGATCAGAACGGGATGCGTGCGGCCCTGCGAGACTGGCATCGGGAAGTCCGCGCGCGGAAACAGCTCCTCCTGGGCAGCGAGCTTGACCAGCTTTTTCTTGATGGCGTGCAGCGAGGAGGGATGGATGCCGCCCTCAACGATGATGGCATGTACCTGGCGCATCAGCCGGGCAGCTGCCCGGGCGCGTCTCTCGGCAATGGATAGTGGCATAAATGTCGCTCCCCTCCGGAAGTTGCGGCCGGTTTCCACCACGCTACGTCGCCAGCCGATGTCCTGGAAGCAAAACTTCAGGCCCATGATGACGGGGCGGTGTGGCGGCGATAGGCGCACGGTAAGAAAGCGCTGATAGTGGCGGTGGAGGAACCACATGATCCTGACGAACATTGTGGCCGTGCTGGCCGCTGCCCTGCTGGGCGCGGTGATCGGTGCCGAGCGGGAATGGCGGCGCCATTCCGGCGGGCTGCGCTCCAGCGCATTGGTCGCCGCCGCTTCCTGCGTCTTTGCCAGGCTGATCGGCACCTATGGCGGTGGCAGTGCTGGCGCCGGGCTGGGTGCGATCGCAACCGGGGTGGGATTCCTCGGCGCTGGCGTCATCTTGCATCAGCGCGGGCAGGTCAGGGGACTTTCCACGGCGGCGACCTTCCTGGCCGTGGCAGCGGTTGGCGCCGCCATGGGGCTGGATGAATATGGGCTCTCCATGGCGCTGACCGCGGTCGTGTTTTTCGCCCATGTCGCTCTGCGCTGGCTTTCCGCCTGGATCGAGCGCAAGGCGCCGCCGGAAGATGCCGGCCCGCAGTGAGCCCGCATCACTGAGCCATGCCGGGAACGTTATCCCCGCTGGTAGCGATAGCTGAACCGCGGCCCATCCGATGTCACCAGCCCGGCCGTCGGCGCCGGGAAGTGAATCGGGAGCAGCAATGTGTCGGTATCGGCAACCGAGGCCAGAAAATCGCGCCGCGACTGGATTGCTTGCGCGCCATCCCAATCGATCCCAGGGCCTGGCGACCAGTCGACTTCCAGGCACTGGATGGCATGACGCAGCATGTCGCCGATAATCACCGCGCGCTGACCGCCTAAGGTTATATTGATACAGCAATGATGTGGCGTGTGGCCGGGGTTCGGCATCAGGGTGATGATGTCGTCGAGAGAGTAGTCGTCCCCTACAAGCAGCGCCTGTCCGGCCTGGACAATTGGCAGGCAATTATCACGAAGGACGGTGCCCGGCGGATTGGCGCCGCGCGCATGCTCAGCTTCCCATCCAGCATATTCGGATTTGTGGAATATATATTGGGCATTCGGGAAGGTCGGCACCCAGCGCCCATCGCGCAGCGACGTATTCCAGCCTGTGTGATCGTTTTTGTGGTGGGTGCAAAAAAAAAACTCGACCGCGTCGTC
>CANJOG010000393.1 GCA_947475475.1 Acetobacteraceae bacterium | reverse complement strand
GGGTGGAAACTATTGGACGCTGTTTACCCCCGGAATCTGGAAAGGTTTGCACGCTGTTTTGCAGCTTGAGAGCCGGCAGGACATCACGCTTATCAAGGCGGTGGCGAGGGCATTGCGTTGGCGGAAGATGCTGGAGTCCGGTCGCTTCGGCACGTTGGCGGAGCTCGCGGCGGCCGAGAAAATCAACGCGTCCTACGTCTCGCGCGTGCTGCGGTTGACGCTGCTGGCGCCGGATATCGTCGAGGCGATCATGGACGGGCGTCAGCCTGCCGAACTCGGGGTGCATGTGCTTCGGGAGGGGTTTCCGGCGGAGTGGGGGGCGCAGAGGGGGGGCTTGGTGGGCGTCTGATAGCGAGCTGACGCATGCATCACGGGAGCACGGGTGCTGCACATAATCTCCTCCAGAGCGCGCGATAGGCGCGCTCGATGCTCGCGGCGAATCCCGTCGGGTCGCAAAGTGGGCTGGCGCGCATGATCGCCCGCAGTTCGTATCGAAGCCGGCTGCGTGTCGCGAAATCGTTGGCCAGCGCGGCGGCAACTGCGACATACTCGATCTCCGAACCGGCCGACCATTGGCGCGCGGTCCACTCTCCCTCGATCAGCCGGCTGAGGATCGAATGGGTCTGGCGGGAAACCGCGCGTGTGCCGGGCAGCGTCACCACCGGCACCCCCATCCACAGCGCCTCGCATGTTGTCAGCGCGCCGCTGAAGGGTGTTGGATCGAGCGCGATGTCGATCCGACTATAGGCGCCGAGGAGCGCACGATGGTCCTCCTTGCCTTCAAGATGCAGGCGAGACCCTTCGATGCCGTGCGCGGCCATGGTGGTGCGCAGGCTGGCAGATAATTCAGGATCGCTCATGCTGCGCCATTTCAGCACCAGCCGACTGTCCGGCACCGCATGCATCACGCGCGCGAACAGATCGAGTGTGGCGCGATTGAGCTTGGCGCCATTATTGAAGCTGCCAAAGGTGACGACCCCGGTGGCAAGGCTTGGCGACGGCGCCGGATCGGGCGCATAGGGTGGAGGCGTGTAGCAGAACCGGCCGCGATCGAGGCGGATTACCTGCTCGGTGAACTGCGCCTCACCGCCTGGCCTGATATGCTCATCATCCATGAAGATGGCATCCATGACGGGCAGCCCGGTGGTAGCAAAATAGCCGAGCCAGCTTACCTGGATCGGCGCCGGTCGGCGGGCGAACACGCCCAGCCGGTTCCCGCCGGTATGGCCGGAGAGATCGACGAGGATATCGATCCCATCCTGGGCGATCAGGCCGGCGACGGCGGCATCGGAGCGGCCGATGATCTCGCGCCAGCCATCGCAGCCCCCGACAACCCGTTCGGTAATGAAATCATGAATGGTCTGGTTGGCATAGACGAAGGTGCGGAAATCCGGGCGTGTGTGCCGGGCAATAACCTCGCCGCCGAGCCAACCCACGGGATGTGACCAGAGGTCGGCGGTGACATAGCCGATCCGCAGCGGACGTTCCGGCGCGCGCGGGGTGGCCGGCAGTCGGACGGGCGTGACCATGCTTTGGCGCGCGCCCCATTTGGCAGCCTCCGCGACCGCCTCCGCTTCGGAGACCGATGGCGCATATTGCATCGCCATCAGGAGATTGTTGGCGCAACTCGCCGTGTCCGGTTCGAGTGCTACGGCGCGGCGCAGGGCAATGATGGCGTCGTCATGGGCGCCGAGATCCTGCAATGCCCCGCCAAGCGCCGCATGGGCGCGGGCCGAGCGAGGCCTGATCATGATGACGCGCTGAAGCGCCAGCAGCGCGGCGGAGGGGCGGCCGAGCGCGGTCTGGGCCGTGGCGATGCCGGTCAGTGCTTCCGGATTGTCCGGCTCCCGTTTGAGGCTTTCGACCAGGGCTGCAATCGCCTCCTCATGCCGATTGAGCGCACACAGGGCGTGGCCCACGTTTGCATGAGCCACCGCGAGGTTCGGCTCGCACGCCAGTGCCTGATGCGCCACCTGCAGCGCCTCGTTGGGGCGGCCTGTGCGCAGCAACGCCAGGGAGACATTGGTGAGCATCCCCGCATTCCCGGGATCGAGGGCCGCGGCTTGTTCGAAGGCCGTCACGGCCTCGGCGGTCTCGCCGAGTTCATCGAGCGCCTGCCCGAGAACAGACATCATGCCAGCGTTGCCCGGCTGATCCGCGAGTACCGCCCGGGCGAGGCCCGCGGCGCGGGCAGGGTCGGTCTTGATCACCAATTCTGCCAGAAGCTGGGCGGCTGCGGCATTGCGATTGTGGGCGAGCAGCGCTTCATCTAGCAGAATCAACGCGCCTGCGAGATCGCCCCGGATCACGCGCCGATTGGCTGATGCGTAGAGTTGTTCAGAGAAATATACTATATTATTCATCGTCAACCCAGCTTAAACACTGCGCCAAATCTATCGGGCTAGAAGGGCTGGGTGCGCCGCCAGGTCGCCTGTGCGCCAGGAAAACAGCATCTAAGCGGATCCATTGCAAGGCGAATTCCGTCCTCTGTGGGCGTGTAAATCAAACCGTGCACAGAGGTCAACAATCGTACCAGGCCGGTCGTGGCAATCCGCCGATCTTGATGCCGCCTTGGCCGCTCAGGCAGTCGAACACACCGTCAGCGCTACCATTGAACGGGACACCGCCATCTGATAGGGATGGAAGATAAAGCCCCGATAGGGTCGTTTTCAACTAAGGTCGGGGCGTTTCCGTGTTTGGCGTAACATGAGCGAAGTTGGATTTTATTATCCTTCCGGATCTACAATTGGCGTAGCGGCATCTGTTGGCTATTACGTCGCGACGGCCGGTGCGACGGCGCAGACGCCGGCGGATGCTGGGTACTATGTGAGTACGGTCGGGGCGTCCGCGCAGACGCAGGCGACCGCCGGGTATTACGTCGCCACCACGGGCGCGACGGAGCAGACGCCGGCGGATGCCGGGTACTATGTGAGCACGGCCGGTGCGACCGCCGAGACGGCGGCGGCTCTCGGGTATTACATTGGCACGACCGGCGCTTCCTCGACGGCGGCGCAGGTCGCGGCCAGCGTCGGGTATTACGTGGCCTCGCCCGGGGCGTCCGCGCAGACGCAAGCGGCCGCCGGGTACTACGTCGCCGCCACGGGCGCGACGGCGCAGACGCAGGCGACCGTCGGGTATTACGTCCCCACCACGGGCGCGACGGCGCAGACGCCGGCGGATGCCGGGTACTATGTGAGCACGGCCGGTGCGACCGCCGCGACGCAGGCGGC
>CANJOG010000392.1 GCA_947475475.1 Acetobacteraceae bacterium | reverse complement strand
GCAGCGGCGGGAAATGCAGCGCCTCGCCCGCCGTCAGCACTACGGCGATGGCCAGCGCGGCGCGGATACCCTCCTCAAACGAAACCGCCCGCCAAGCCCGGGCCAGGGTTCCCTGGCCGGGCGAGGCGGGCGTCAATTCGAGGCTCGCAGCGGAGCTATCGGCAGGCGGCCGAGCGGTCTTCTGCCCGGCTCCCACCATCTAGCACTCCATCATCAGGCAGCCTTCGCCATGCCGCGCAGCACGTAATGCAGGATGCCGCCGTGCTGGTAGTAAGCGACCTCATCGACCGTATCGACGCGGCAGAGCACCGGCACCTTATCCACGGAGCCGTTGGAGCGCTTGATCACCAGCTCCAGGTCCATGCGGGGCTTCAGCTCCGTCAGGCCGGCGATGTCGATCACTTCGTCGCCCACCAGGTTGAGGCTCTTGCGATCCGTGCCTTCCTTGAACAGCAAAGGCAGCACGCCCATGCCGACCAGGTTGGAGCGGTGGATACGCTCGAAGCTCTCGGCGATGACTGCCTTCACGCCCAGCAGCATGGTGCCCTTCGCTGCCCAGTCGCGCGACGAGCCGGTGCCGTATTCCTTGCCGCCGAAGATGATCAGCGGCGTGCCGGCGGCCTTGTACTTCATCGCGGCGTCGTAAATGTACATCTGGTCGGCGCCGGGATAGTACTTGGTCACGCCGCCTTCGGTGCCGGGAACCATCTCGTTCTTGATGCGGATATTGGCAAACGTGCCACGCATCATGATCTCGTGGTTGCCGCGGCGGGCGCCGTAGCTGTTGAAGTCGGCGGCCAGGATCTGGCGCTCCGTCAGGTATTCACCAGCCGGCGAGGCCTTCTTGATGTTGCCGGCGGGCGAGATGTGGTCGGTCGTGATGCTGTCGCCAAAGATGCCGAGGATGCGGGCGCCGGCAATGTTGGTGACCGGCTTCGGCTCCATCGTGATGCCCTCGAAATACGGGGGGTTCTTCACGTAAGTGGAGCTGTCGGACCAGCGATAGGTGTCGGTGCCGCCTTCGACTTCGATCGCCTGCCACTGCTTCGGGCCCTTGAACACTTCGCCATAGCGGCGGACGAACTGGTCACGGCCGAGATTCGCGGCAACCGAATCAGCCACTTCCTTCGTCGTCGGCCAGATGTCCTTGAGATACACCGGCTGACCATTCGAACCTGTGCCGAGCGCCGCGGTGGTGATGTCCACATTCATGGTGCCGAGCAGGGAGTAGGCCACCACGAGCGGCGGGCTGGCGAGGTAGTTGGCGCGCACGTTTGCATGCACGCGGCCTTCGAAGTTGCGGTTGCCCGACAGCACCGAGACGGCAACCAGCTTGTTGTTCTCGATCGAGTCTACAATCTCGTCGGCCAGCGGACCGGAATTGCCGATGCAGGTGGTGCAGCCATAGCCCACCGTGTTGAAGCCCATCGCATCGAGATCGGCGGTGAGGCCAGCGCGGTCCAGATACTCGGTGACAACCTGCGAGCCGGGCGCCAGCGAGGTCTTCACCCAGGGCTTCGGCGTCAGGCCAAGCGCGCGCGCCTTGCGGGCCACGAGGCCGGCGGCAAGCATCACGTAGGGGTTGGACGTGTTGGTGCAGGATGTGATGGCGGCGATGACGATATCGCCGTTGCCCACCGTGAAATCCCGGCCAGCCACGGCAACCTGCTTCTCTTCGTCGCCAGCGGAAACGCCGAGCGTCAGCACTTCCTTCTTGAAGGCGGTCGTCGCGTCCTTCAGCAGCACGCGGTCCTGCGGGCGCTTCGGGCCAGCCAGGCTCGGCTGGACGGTGGAGAGGTCGAGTTCCAGCGTATCCGTGAACACCGGATCGGGTGTGCCCGGCTCGCGGAACATGTTCTGGGCCTTGAGATAGGCCTCGACGAGATCGACACGGTCATTGTCGCGGCCGGTCTGGCGCAGATATTCGATGGTCAGCGCATCGACCGGGAAGAAGCCGCAGGTGGCGCCGTATTCCGGGGCCATGTTGGCGATGGTCGCGCGATCGACGACCGGCAGGGTGTCCAGCGCCGGGCCATAGAATTCGACGAACTTGCCGACCACGCCCTTCTTGCGAAGCATCTGGGTGACGGTCAGCACGAGATCAGTGGTGGTGGTGCCTTCCGGCATCTTGCCGGTGAGGCGGAAGCCGATCACGTCCGGGATCAGCATGGCGATCGGCTGGCCAAGCATGGCGGCCTCGGCCTCGATGCCGCCAACGCCCCAGCCCAACACGCCCATGCCGTTCACCATGGTGGTGTGGCTGTCCGTGCCATAGAGCGTGTCCGGATAGGCGACGGTGACGCCGTCAGTCTCGGAAGTCCACACTGCCTGGGAGAGGTATTCCAGGTTCACCTGGTGGCAGATGCCGGTGCCGGGCGGGACGACGCGGAAGTTGTTGAACGCGTCCTGACCCCAGCGCAGGAACGAATAGCGCTCCTCGTTCCGCTCGAACTCGATGTCCATGTTCTTCTGCAGCGAGTCGGCGCCGCCGGAATAATCCACCATCACCGAGTGATCGATCACGAGATCGACGGGCACCAGCGGGTTCACCTTGTCCGGGTTGCCGCCGAGGCGGGTCACGCCATCGCGCATGGCGGCGAGATCGACCACGCCGGGAACGCCGGTGAAATCCTGCATCAGGATGCGCGCCGGGCGGAAGGGAACTTCCTGCTCGCTATGGGCGGCCGGCAGCCAGCCAGCGACGGCCTTGGCATCGTTCACACTGTAGGAAACGCCATCCTCGAAGCGCAGCACGTTTTCCAGCAGCACTTTCAAACTGACCGGCAGACGCGTGACATCGCCAATGGTCTTGGCGGCTTCAGGAATGGAGAAATACGTGTAGCTCTTGCCCTTCACGTCCAGCGTGCGGCGAGTCTTCAGGGTGTCCTGGCCGATCATCTTCATGTGTGCTGCCTTTTGTCCTCGCGCGCCGGCCAAAACGTACAGCGCCATCCCCGGTCGACGCGCCTCGGCGGGATGCACTAAATGGCGCGGGCTTAAACCACACCTGTCACAGCCCGTAAACCAAAGAAGGCCGCGATTTAGCGCAGTGCAGCATGAATAGCGGCAAGACACCATCCCAAGGCCTCGTGGCCCGGAATTTGGCAGCCTTCAGGGGCGAAAGACTGGTCTTTGACGGGCTGGATTTCGCCTTGCCGGCCGGCCGCGCCTTGCTGCTCACAGGGCCGAACGGATCGGGCAAATCCACCCTGCTGCGGCTGATCGCCGGCCT
>CANJOG010000391.1 GCA_947475475.1 Acetobacteraceae bacterium | reverse complement strand
GACGTACCGTCACCGCGAACCACACAAATGGTCAGCCAGATACAGAAGCTATCCGACCACAAGTGATGAATTTCCGCAGCCTGCTAGCAAGCTGCTCATCAAACAGTGGCGAAGCCTCTACAAACGGTTCAAATCATTGCGCATGGATTACTTTGGCTCAGCTATCTTGCAACTTCATTCGGTCGCCCGCAGGGGCAATCAATTGTATGGCAAACGTGCAAGAGAGGGCTAACGAACAGGGCTGCTAGATTTAGGCGGATCGCGGTAAAATCTCGATCAACGTTCCAGCCGAGTGATCTGACATGTTAGCCAGCAATGCGGACGGACCTGGTCTTCGCAATCTATATTTTCCTGGGGCGGCAACGGCAGACACCCCCCGATCTGTATCAATGGCGCGTCCAATGCCTTGGCGCGGCTCTTTCCATGGTGTTCCAGTGCGGCCAGACGAGAGCCGCCGCCTTACTCGCCGCGAGGCACATGGCACCGAAGATGTATTTCCCGGCGGTTCAATCCGGTGTCCTATAGGCTGCGGACGGTGAACGATGATGAAAGCCATTTTATGTTTGGTGATGTTGCTCCTCGTCGGCCCGGCCGCTGCCGGCCAATTGGAGGATGCTGAGACTGCGCTTAAACAGCAGGATTACGTTACCGCATTGCGGCTGTATCGCCTTGCCGCCGAGCAGGGCGAGGTCGTGGCCCAGTTCAATTTAGGGAATATGTATGCCAACGGCCAAGGAGTGCCAAAGGACGATGCCCAGGCGGTGAGGTGGTATCGCCTCGCAGCCGAGCATGGCGATACCGAAGCTCAGACCATCCTCGGGGCCATGTATACGTTTGGTAAGGGCGTGCCGAAGGATGATGCCCAGGCGGTGAAATGGTATCGCCTCGCCGCCGAGCGGGGCGATGCCTTGGCCCAGACCAACCTCGGGGCCAGTTATGCCAACGGCGCTGGCGTACCGAAGGACTATGTGCTGGCCTACATGTGGGCCAATTTAGCAGCCGCCGGTGGCATCGAGCTAGCCGGCAAGAACCGCGACGTGACCGCTGCTCGTATGACGCCTGACCAGATTGCCGAAGCTCAGCGTCTGTCGCGGGAGTGGAGGCCGAAATAGTGCCTAGCCGCCCGTGATCCTTGTAGGGCGGGAAATTCACAGGCTCTGTCATGGGCGCGCGTATTGCGCTCGAAATTCGTCTTTGTTCGCCTCTAGCCGCGAGATTTATAGGGGATAGAATAGGGGATAATGCCAACTATATCCAAAAACTCTCAGAAAACTGCCATAACTGGCGGAGGGAGTGGGATTCGAACCCACGGTACGCTTTCACGCACACACGCTTTCCAAGCGTGCGCCTTAAGCCGCTCGGCCATCCCTCCGGCGCGGCGCGCTCTATAGCAAAGCCTGTCCCCCCTGCAAACCGGCAACTGGTCGGGAGAGGGACGGGCAGGTCGGCGTATTTCGCGGCCCAACGGTGCGGGCGGGATCAGGCCGCCTCTTCGCGCTTGCGGTTGATCAGATTGAGCAGCTGGGCGGTGGCGCGGGCATCCGAGAGGGCCCGGTGGTGGGTGTCGAGCTGGAGGTCGAAGGCGGTGCTCAACGCGGCCAGGCCGTAGGTGGGCTGGCCGGGGTAGTAGCGGCGCATATTGGTGACGGTGCAGAGCTTTGGCATGGCGAAATCGAGGCCGGCGCGGGTGAATTCGGCGGCGATGAAGCGGTAGTCGAAGGCGGCGTTATGGGCGACGAAGATGCTGTCGGCGGCGAATGCGGTGAAGTCATCGGCGATGTCGGCGAAGGCGGGGGCGCCGCGGACCATGTCCGTGGTGATGCCGGTCAGGCCGGTGATGAAGCTGGGGATGTCGCGGCCGGGGTCGATCATGTGGTGGAATTCGCCGATCGTCTGGCCGCCGCGCTGCTTAACGGCGGCGATTTCGATGACGCGGTCGCGCGGCGGGGTGCCGCCAGTGGTCTCGACATCGACGACCACATAGGTCTGGCCGGGATCGTAGCGGTAGGAGACGCGGCAGATTTCGGCGGCAAGGCCAGCGTCGCGTAGCTGACGCAGCCGGGTGAGCTGGTTGCGGCGGATGGAGTCACCGGTCGCCTTGATCTCGACGAAACGGAGGCTGCCGTTGCGTTCCAGGATGAGGTCGGGGAAGCCGTGGCGCATGGCTGGGAAATCGGCCGCCATGGCCTCCAGCAGCGTTGCCATGCCGGCTGGGTTGGCAGCGGCGAGGATGCGGGCCAGCGCGTCCAGGTCCAGCCAGTCCCAGGCGATCAGGCCGTTGGGCTTGCCGGCATGGGTTGCGGCGGTGGCGTGCAGGTCGGCCAAGATGGCGCCGCTGCGCAGGCGGGCCAGCTTGGCAGTGATGGCGCTGGCGTGGCGGGTGGCGAAGGTACGGCTGCGCAGATGGCTGGGCAGCCGGTCGAAGCCGCTATGGAGGGAGCCGGGTTCCTCGAAGAGTTCGTCCCAGAAGACCAGGCCGAAGAGCGCGTGCCAGAAGCCGTTTTCGGCATGCCAGGCGTTCCAGCCTTCGCGGCGGAACCAGGCGGCGGCACCCTCTTCGGGGGCCTCGCGGTGGTGTTCGTCAATGGCGATTTCGGCGGCGTCGCGCAGCAGGGCGGTGCAGGCGCCGATGCGCTGGCCGCCATATTTGCGGGCGTGGAAATCGGCCGCGAAGACGGCCTCGTCGTCGCTGGCCGGATCGTCAATCATGCGTTCCAGCAAGGCGCGCGCCTCATCGTGGCGGGCGGCAGTGTGAAGCAGGCGGACGAGGCGTTCGTTGGAGTCCGGGGTGTCGGAGAGGCGGTGCAGGGCCTCGGCGGCCTCCAGCTCGCCGGCGCGCTCGAAGAACATTCCGAGGCGATGGGCGGCTTTGTCGCGCAGCGCGGCGGGCTGGGGCGGGAGAGCGGCCGGAAGGGTAGGCAGCCAGTCCGCGCCGGCGCGTATGGCGGCCTCGTCGCGGGCGTGGATGGCATCAAGCAGCTGGCGCAGGCGGAAGCAAATGCGGGCTTCCTCGGCATCGGCGAAGCGGGGCTCGTAGCTCTGCTGGCCGGAGACCTGCATGAGCTTGAGGTCGCGCAGCGCAAAGCTTTTCAGATCCTCGACCGTGTCGCCGAAATACAGGAACAGCAGGTAGTCCAGGCTCGGCTTGCGGTCCTGCACGATCCAGTCGGCGGCATCCAGCAGGGGCGCGGCCTGGTCCCAGGTGAGGGTTTGCAGCATCTCGGTGATCAGGGCCG
>CANJOG010000390.1 GCA_947475475.1 Acetobacteraceae bacterium | reverse complement strand
TCACCATCGCCTGTGCCGATGGCGCGCTCCGCATCACCCGCATCCAGGCGCCCGGCCGCGCCGCCATGGATGCCGATGCCTTCCTGCGCGGCAACCCGGTCCCGGCCGGCACCGTGCTGGGCTGATGAAGCGCGCTGACCGGATGGAACGCCCTGGCCTCATCGCCCATGCCGGCGCGCTCTGGGCGCTGGAGATCGAATATGACGGACGGCCCTTCGTCGGCTGGCAGCGTCAGGCGCTTGGCCTGTCGGTGCAGGACGTGCTGGAGGAAGCCGCCACCAAGCTGGCGGGCGATGAGCCAGTCGCCTCCATCGTCGCCGGGCGCACCGATTCCGGGGTGCATGCGCGCGGTCAGGTGGCGCAAATCCGTCTCGCCCGCGCCATCACGCCGGAGCGGGTGCGTGAGGCGCTGAATTTCCACATGAAGCCGCATCCGGTTGCCGTGCTGCGGGCGGCCGCGGCGCCGGAGGGGTGGAATGCTCGGTTCTCTGCTATTCGCCGCGCCTATCGCTACCGCATCCTCAACCGCCGCGCCCGGCCGGCGCTGGAGGAAGGCCGCGTCTGGCATGTGCCGGGGCGGCTGGATGTCGCGGCGATGCAGCGTGCCGCGGATATTCTGGTCGGCCATCACGATTTCACCAGCTTTCGCGCCGCATCGTGCCAGGCGAATTCGCCGCTGCGCACGCTGGAACGGCTGGAGGTGAGCCGCCTGGGCGAGGAGATCGAAATCGTCGCCGAGGCGCGCAGTTTCCTCCACCATCAGGTGCGCAACATGGTCGGCACACTGAAGCTGGTCGGTGAGGGCAGCTGGGCGCCGGAGCGTGTGGCCGTGGCCCTGGAAGCGCGCCAGAGGGCGGCTGGCGGGCCGACCGCGCCGCCGGACGGACTGTGCATGACCGGCGTCTTTTACCCACAGGACCCGTTCGCCGGCATGGCGTGAGCAGGCCTTACCCGCCCAGGCTCCGGCTCAGGCCCGAGAGCACGATACCCAGAATCAGGTCGAGCAGCACCGGCAGCAGCGCCATGGCGGCACTCACCGAGAGGGTCAGCCGGGCGACAAACCATTCCAGCCAGAGCGCCCAGCCCAGCGCCACCAGACCGATGGTTTCGGCGACCAGCGGTGGGGCGCCGAGCAGGTCTGGCACGGCAGCCAGCAGCAGCATGGAATACTGGGCGACATTGCTCCAGTTCCAGACCGTGACGAACAGGCCCCAGCGCTCGGGCCGGCCCATGGCGGTGAGCAGATTGCGGCTGATCAGGGCAAAACCGGCCCAGCCGATCACATAAGCGAGGAATTCCACCACCAGCGCATGTTCCGGATGCGGCGGGCGGGCGCCGGCCTTCCATTCCATCCAGCGGAGTGCGGCAAAGAGCGGCAGGCAGATCAGCGCGGCCGCGAAGCTGCGCGGCACGGCGGACGGGCCGGTCGCCACGCGGATCAGCCCGTCGGGCCGCCCCTGGGCCAGCAGGAAGGCGGCGCGCAGGCCGCCGGCGAGGAAACTGCTCATCGTCCCGGGCTCATGTGGCTGCTCAGGTCCGCTCGCCATCCGGCAACATTGGCCCATGCCCCTCGCCACCCAGTTGTGCCACCAGCATGGTGACAGCGATATGCACGGTCAGGATGACGCCGACGAGGATCATCGACTTTACGCCGCTCAGCCCCAGCCCATGCCGCGCCAGAAACCAGTACTGCCAATACATGTAAACGGTGGAGGCTATGAACAGCAGGGCGACGATGGCCTTTGGTGGCAGGCCCAGCAGGCTGGCCAGGAAGATCGGCACCAGCAGGACCAGGCCCAGCATGAAGGGCAGCAAAGCCTGGCACCAGTTCAGGGCGGTGGCATAGCGCAGCCAGTGATCCTCGCGGCCCCAGAGTCTGGCGAAGAACTGCCCGCCCACGGCAAACCAGAGGAAGGCGCTCAGAAGTTGGAAAAATGTCGTCAGCCGGTCCGGCACGGGAATCTCGCCCGGCATGATGATGCTGACGACCGCTGCCACAACGGTGATCGGCGTCAGGCTCCTGATAAAGCCCTGTCGCGAACCGCCGAAAACATCCAGCCCATCGACGCGGCCGCGCGCGATCCTGAGCACGCCGCGCAGAATACTGCCCAAAGGGGTGCGCTCGCCGGCGGGCGGCGGGCTCAACCGAGGAACTCGCGCAGCACACCGCCATAGATGCGGGTGAGCGCGTGCAATTCAGCCACCGGCACACATTCATCGACCTGATGCATGGACGCGCCAACCAAGCCGAATTCGGCCACTTTGCAGAAGCGGGAAATGAAGCGGGCATCCGAGGTGCCGCCGCCAGTATCCAGCGCCGGGTCGATGCCGGTCTCGCGCGCAATCGCGGCGCGCAGCCGGTCCACTTCCGGGCCGGGCTGGGTCAGGAAGCTCTCGCCGCTGACGGAGATGGTCACGTCGCTCTCCGGCGCATGGGCATCCACCACGCGGCGGAGCATGGCGGAGAGTTTGGCGCTGTCATGCAACTCGTTAAAGCGGATGTTCAGCCGCGCCTCGGCACTCGCCGGGATCACATTGGTGGCCGCATTGCCGACATCGATGCTGGTGAGTTGCAGCGACGATGGCTCGAACCAGTCCGTGCCGGTATCGAGCGGTTGGGCCGTGAGTTCCGCCACCGCGCGCACGAGACGATGGACCGGATTATCGGCGCGCTGCGGATAGGCGACATGGCCCTGGCGGCCACGCACGGTAATGCGGGCATTCATGCTGCCGCGCCGTCCGATCTTGACCGTGTCGCCAAGCCGCACCTTCGACGTGGGCTCGCCGACCAGGCAGAAATCCGGGATCTGGTTGTGCTCTGCCATCCAGTCCAGCACGCGGACGGTGCCGTCGGTCGCCACCCCCTCCTCATCGCCGGTGATCAGCAAGGAGAGCGAGCCGTTGAGCTTGCCCTGTTCCAGCCGTGCGGCGGTGGCGGCAATGAAGGCGGCGATCGCCCCCTTCATGTCGCAGGCGCCACGCCCGTACAGCACACCGTCACGCAGGACGGGGGCAAACGGGTCCGAGCGCCAGCCGGTGGCGTCACCCGAGGGGACGACATCCGAATGGCCGGCGTAGCAAAAATGTGGCCCCTCGCCGCCGATCCGGGCGAACAGATTCTCGATCTCGCCATAGCGCAGACGGGTGACCGTGAATCCCAGCCGGTCCAGCGCGGCGCCAATCACATCCAGCGCCCCCGCATCGAGCGGGGTGACGCTAGGACGGGCGATCAGCGCCTCGGTG
>CANJOG010000389.1 GCA_947475475.1 Acetobacteraceae bacterium | reverse complement strand
TCCGTGCCCGCCCATCCGCCTTGCCTGCTGCTCTCCGGCGGCGAGACCACCGTCACCCTCCCGCAAGTCTCCAAGGGCAGCGGCGGCCGCAACACCGAATTCCTGCTCGCCGCCGCACTCTCCCTGCACGACGCGCGGGAAATCTGGGCACTGGCCGCCGATACGGACGGCATTGACGGCGCCTCGGACGCTGCCGGCGCGCTCATCACGCCGAACACGCTCGCCCGCGCCACGTCGCTGGGCCTCGATGCCGCCGGTCTGCTCGCCGCCCATGACAGCTTCCGTTTCTTCGATGCTCTCGGCGACCTGCTCCGCACCGGCCCGACACTGACCAATGTGAACGATTTCCGCGCCTTTCTGATTGGCCGAGGCTTCCCCACTCTGGCCCCCCCCCTGGCGGCATCACGCGGAGTTTGCTTTCCTCGCCACAAGAACGGGGGAAGCAACATGACCGAGACGCTCATCTGGATCAGCGGCGCGACTGAAGGCATTGGCCTTGGCCTAGCCCGCAACTGCCCCTATCCCGGCGCACGGATCATCAATATGTCCCGCCGCCAGCATCCCGATTACGAGACTGTCCGGCTGGACCTGACCGACCCGGCCAGCTGGGACGATGCCGGCGCCAGCTTCGCCGGTGAACTCTCCGCCTTCCAGGGCAAGCGGGCGCTGTTCATCCACAACGCCTATTACTCCAACGAAGTAGGGCTGATCGGCAAGATCAGCTCGGCGGACCATCGCAAGACCGTGCTCGCCAATGCCGCCGCCCCGCTGGTGCTGGGCGAACTCTTCCTCGCCGCCTGCGCCGCCCACCGGACCGCGCCGGAGTGCGAGGACGGCCTCATGCTGATGTCCTCCTCCGCCGCGGTCGCCTGGCGGCTCGGCATGGCGGATTATTGTGCCGCCAAGACCGGCATCGAGCACTGGATCGAAGTTGTCGCCCGCGAGCGCGAGACCCAGGGCGGCGCCGGCCCCTGGGTTCTGGCCGTCCGCCCGGGCGCGGTGAATACCGACTCAGTCCGCCGCCTGACCGAAATTCCCGCCGATATCTACCCGACCGGCGAGCGTATCCGGCGCACGCTGGCCAACCGCATGGATATCGACACCTGCGCGCGCAATATCTGGGCCGAATTGCCGCCCAAGCCTGGCACATCCGTGCTCAGCTTCTCCGAACCGCCGCCGGATGCGGAACTCGGCTTTGGCACCCGCACGAAGGTGATCGCCGCATCGAGTTACGATCAGCTTTACCGATGAGGGATTAGGCCATCTTGCCATCCGGCTCCGGCTTCACACGCCACTTCAAGTGTGGAGCGGGCTGCATTTTTCTGAAAACACTTTTAAATCATAACCTTGAATAATTTTCCTTCTCTGAATTCTGAAAAATACTCCTGGTTGTATTCGCGCCCGCAGCACGACAAATTCCGCGAATCGGTCAAGTAAAAAATCGCACAAGCGGCTTCACAGTGATGCAACCTTTTGGCATGGTCCCGCTCGTTCTCTGCCACCAGAACGGGAGCGGAAGCGATGTAGTTCACCCGACTGCTCGGGCGCGCTGATAACAATTCAGCAAAACACGCTGAATTTGCAGTATTATCTCGCGGATTCCCTGGCGGCCTCGCCGAAGGTCTGGCCGAAGGCCCGAGCGCGGGCACAACCATGCGCCGCTCCACCCCCTATGCGCGTGCCGGCAAGGGCCGCACAACCAGCCCCTTCACCACCGCCGATCTCGCCTCCTACGATCCCGCCACCGCGCCGCTCAATTCCACCACCGCCGAGCTTGACCGTCCGGCCCCCCAACGCCTCGGCAATGGCCGCCTGCCCAGCCTCACCGAAATCGACGCGCCTCCCTTCCCCTCTATCGGCCCCCTCGGCCATCGCGGCCGCATGCGCGAGCGCGTGCTCGATCGCGGGCCGGACAGTCTCGCCGATTATGAGCTGCTGGAGATGCTCCTCTTCTTCGCCTTCAAGAAGGGTGACACCAAGCCGCTCGCCAAGGCGCTGATCAACCAGTACGGCAGCCTCGCCGCCATCCTCTCCGCCCCGCAGCAGAGCCTGCTGGAGACTGCGGGCCTCGGCCCGCATAGCGTCACCGCCATCCGCCTCGTGCGCGAAGCCGCCGTGCGCCTGGCCCGCGCCGACCTCCTGGGCCGCCCGGTGCTCGGCAATTGGGACCGACTGATGGACTACCTGACCACCGTGCTTGCCCGCGAGAAGGTGGAGCAGTTCCGCGTGCTGTTCCTCGACAACAAGAACCAGTTGTTGGCCGATGAGATGCTCGGCAGCGGCACGGTCAACCACACCCCGGTCTATCCGCGCGAAGTGGTCAAGCGCGCGCTGGAGTTGCACGCCACCGCCCTGATCCTGGTCCACAACCACCCGAGCGGCGACCCCACCCCCTCGGAGGACGATGTGGAGATGACACTGGAGATCAAGAAGGCCGCCAATCTGCTCTCCATCGTGGTGCATGACCATGTGGTGGTGGGCAACGGGCGCTGGGTCAGCCTGAAGAAAGAGGGCTATCTCTAAGCCCGCCGGTCAACCACGGCTGCGTAGCCCGGATGCAGGCAACGCCGTCATCCGGGGCCGATGCGGCACGCTCACGGTGAACAACACGCAGGCGGCACAAAAGCCGCCCCCGCCCTGCCAGCCCGCACGCGGGCCACCATGGATTCCGATAGACTCCGCCTCAATAATGATGGTTATCCATCTGCAATTTTTACCCGCACTCCCGGATCGGGAGAGACTGCGCCAGATGGGGTAGATGCGGCGGACGCATCGTTCGCATCGCCGATTGACGGCCCCCGAACGAATGGCCTAGCAGCGGAGGTAACTGATTATTCACCTATCCCCCAACGGGAGCCGCCGATGCGCCGTCTTCTTGCCGCCGCCACCATCCTCGCCGGCATTGCCGCCCTCGCCCCCGGCACGGCGCAGGCGGTCCCCTATACCTTCAATGCCAATTTCAACTTCACCAGCGAGCTCGGCGGATTGCGCGGTGAGCCGGCCAGCTTCAGCTACGGCTTCTCCGTGAACCTGCCGGGCTTCATGCCGCTGGATCAGGAGATCCTTTTGCCGTGGATTTATTCGGTGAACGATCTGGCCGGCTTCCTCTCCTCCACCACCCAATCCTGCGGCGCGCCGGAGCCGTTCGGGTGTCAAGTGATTTTCATCAGGAGCAATACCCATACTGAAACCGACAGCATTCAGTTCGCCATCTTTGGCAACCACGATTTCGATCAGCGCATCAC